>CALLAG010000401.1 GCA_938002705.1 uncultured Saprospiraceae bacterium
TAGAGCTTAACAAAGAACTAAAGTCTATGATAAGCTATTACGAAAAAGAAATAATTACGACTTAATAAGAAATAAGTTGTAGGAAATCCACCTACAACACGTTTTTAGGCATTACTCAATCTCATTTTAAAAGTAAAGGCAATTTTAATTAGTTGCCTTTATTTTTTTGTCCATAACTTACTGACATTGCAGCACCTATGATGCCGGCATTGTTATAGTGTAATGCGGGCTTGACATCAAGATTCTTAGACAGGTACTTGGAGAATTCCTTGAACTGTTTGCTTATACCTCCGCCCAATATGATCAAGTCAGGAGAGAAGAGAAAGTCGACATGTACAAGGTATTCGTTAAGCTCTTTACCATATTCTTCCCAGCTCAGTTTCTTTTTCTTTCTTGCGCTATTAGAGGCAAATCGCTCGGCTATAGAACCTTTGAATTTTAGATGTCCTAACTCTGTATTAGGTACGAGTACACCATTCATGAATACTGCAGAACCTATTCCTGTACCTAATGTCAGTAATATAACGATACCTTCTGGCCACTTTTTACCTACGCCATAGGTCATCTCTGCGATACCTGCAGCATCAGCATCATTAATAATTGTACTGTAGCACTTAGTCTTATTATTGAAGAGATCATAGACGTCTACGCCTATCCATGAATTATCTATATTAGAAGCGGTATAGCATATTTTATTCTTGATAACAGCAGGAAAACCGATACCTAGCATCTTATTTTTCCATTGAAAATTTTGACATATCTCTTTGACAGCAGCAGCCATAGCTTCTGGCTTTTTACTTACAGGAGTAGGTATCTTAAATCGATCAGTAATAAGTACGCCTTTCTTTATATCTACAATAGCGCCTTTAGTTCCTGTTGCGCCTACGTCTATTCCAAGGATTTCTTTCATGCCTATATCTTAACTTAATTGATACTTGTAGCTTTTATAATAATGACAGGATCTATGGGATTATCACGGTTATCTGTCGCAGTATTACTTATGGCTTCTAGTGTATCATATCCATCTATTAAATGTCCGAATACGGTATAATCTCCATCTAATTGTGGAGTACCACCTTCTTGTATATATCTTAATTTTTGATCTTCTGTATAGTCGAATAACTTGCTGTAACCATGTTGTTCTATCGATTCTGGTGTCTGAGTTTGTCCTTCTACGATATAGAATTGTGTTCCAGAAGAAGCTCTCTCAGGGTTGATATTATCTGGCATTCTTGCTGCTGCAAGTGCACCTTTATAATGCAGTAATCCAGTATTGATCTCTTCTTTTATTTCTTTTCTATATGGGATTTTTTGGGAAGCACTATTGGTTTTGGGATCGCCAGCTTGTACCATAAATCCATTTATGACTCTGTGGAATTTTATACCATCATAATAGGAAGAGGCTACAAGGTCTAAGAAATTATCTCTGTGGATAGGAGTCTTATCACTAAGAGATAATAGTAGTGGCCCTAAGTTAGTCAGCATATACACAAGACACTCAGATGGAGCTTCTATAAATATATCTTGTTTGCTGATGCTTTTTTTGGAGCCTTTTGTGGAGATAAGTTCTATGGTGTGTCTACCTGAACTTAAGAAGATATGATTAAGTCCTACGGAATCAGAGACAATCTTAGAATCTATTTTCCATATATACGATTCTGCACCTGTTGATAGATTCTCAAAATCTATCGTTGCAGGAGCGGTAAGGTCTGTAGAGACAGTTCTAAATTGTGAAATAGGCTTAGTACAAGCACTTAATAGAGTACAAAGTACTAAGCCTATGATACATTCTCTCAAAATCTAATTCTATAAGTTATTATTGCTTAATCACTTTTACTTTCATCGTCACATCTTGGACTGGTCTATCAGCGTTGCCTATCTGTACAGCCGCAATCTTGTCTATAACCTCCATACCTTCTATCACTTCTCCGAATACCGTGTAGTCACCATCTAAGAATGGAGCACCACCGTCTTTGGCATATCTTGCTTTCTGCTCAGCAGTATATGTAATGCCCTTGTTAGCACCCATCTTATCTAAGTTAGCAGGATCTACAGGCTTACCTTGTACTATATAGAATTGTGATCCAGATGATTTTTTCTCAGGATTACCAGCTCCAGTTCTTGCAGCAGCTAATGTGCCTTTGTAATGATGTGCACCTATCTCTGCATCTATTCTATAATCTGGTCCACCGCCTCCAAGTCTTTGTTGTGGTGCTGCTCCTTTAGAGTCAGGATCACCTCCTTGTATCATGAACCCTGGTATAACTCTGTGGAATAATGTTCCATCATAGTAACCTTCGTTAGCTAATTTTTTGATGTTATCTCTGTGTAACGGTGTACTATCGTAGAGGCTTACTTTCATATTACCATAGTCAGTTTCTATAAGTAATAATTCTTGCTTAGGCTTGCATGAAGCCATTAATACGAGTGTTGCTGCCGCAATCAATAAATTTTTATACATCAGTGTTATTATTTATAATTTTTTAAAATAATCTAAAATTCTTGTCTTTAATATCTTTTCTTGTATATCCGATCCTTTGGTTGTGAATGGTCTTATAACATCCCAATGTGGCCACCCTTCATCATCTCTACCAGCAAATTCGTAATAACCCTCCGATTCTAGTAGCGTACAAGCTGCTACATGCATAAGATCTTGCTTCTCCTCTTTGGTAAAAGCTTCTTTGATCCTTCCGTATTCTTGTATCCCTATGAGCAGTAATATGGCCTTCAGCTCAGGCAAGTCGGCTGATTTCGTAACTGCTTTAAGTTTATGCCTTAATTCTAACCATTGAAAATCTAACTCCCAATCCTCCATAATATGGGCGCAAATATACTATATATGAATATAGAATACTGTTATTAGTGCATCATATAGTTCTCTTATCGCAGGGTAAATAGAGAATGACATAGATTAGTGTGGTGATTATGGACTAGACAGGCAGTTTTATGGCCGCTAAAGTGCCTTTATTAGCCAATCTTTTGAGTTCTATGATCCCTTGGTGTTTATCTACTATATTTTCACAAATGGCTAGCCCGATACCATTGCCTCCATTTTATTGACTATGTTAGTAATAGCTATTTTTAATAATTTCAGATCTGCTCGGATAGATTTAGAAACAAAAGAAGTATTACTTAATAAAGTGCTTGAGCATGATGATTTCTTTGGTTCTTAAGAATCTACTCCATCCTCTCGGGAGGTCCTTCTTAGTTAATCCTGCGAAATATACACGATCTAATGTCTCTACCTTATAGTCTATATGCTCGAACATACGTCTGATAACTCTATTCTTACCGCTATGGAGTTGTACTCCCACCGTATTCTGAGGTTCTCCATCTATAAAGCTTATTACGTCAAATTTTGAGAAGCCATCATCGAGGGCAAAACCTTTTTGCAATTTGAGTAGATCTTCTTCTAGCACAGGCTTGTCTAGTGTGACTTGATATATTTTTTTGACCTTAGTTTTAGGATGTGCTAGTTGCTGACTTAGCTCACCATCATTAGTAAGTAGGAGTAGGCCAGTTGTATTTCTGTCCAGTCTGCCTACGGGATATATTTTGGTTTTGACTTTGGACTGTACGATGTCCCAGACAGTTTTGCGTCCTCTTTCATCACTCATTGTGGTGATGACATTTTTAGGCTTATTGAGTAATAGATATATTTTCTTAGTGACTATTCTCACTTTCTTACCCATGTATTCTATATCATCATTTTCATCTACCTCTATAGCTGGATTTTTCTCTATTTCACCATTTACTTTTATGAATCCATCTTTGACAAGATCTCCAGCCTTTCTACGTGAGCAGATACCAGCATGGGCTATGTATTTATTGAGTCTATATTTCATATTAATCTACTAATCGAAGATGTCGTCTGTATTAAGCTTAGATGGTCTTGTTATGAATCCACTTGCACCATCATTAAATATATCACTCGCTGCATCAGGCATATTACGGAATCCATTCGTATCATCATTAACAAACTTAACGTATTGCTTCATAAATCGTAACATGACACTACCGAGAGATCCATTTCTATGCTTAGATATGATAACTTCGGCTTGATTATCAGGCGTATCCAGATCACCAGCCAGATCATAATACTCAGGTCTATATAAGAATGTGACGATATCGGCATCTTGCTCTATGGCTCCTGATTCTCTAAGATCTGATAGCTGTGGTCTCTTATCTCCACCTCTGGTCTCTACGGCTCTACTCAGCTGTGATAGCGCTATGACGGGTAACTTAAGTTCCTTAGCCATACCCTTAAGGGCTCTTGATATACTTGATATTTCCTGCTCCCTGTTACCTCTCTTAGACTTATCACCAGCACTCATCAGCTGTAGGTAATCTATGACTACCAGGCCTATATTATGGTTCTGCTTCAGTCGTCTACACTTGGCTCTCAGTTCGAATATATTTATAGCTGGGGTATCATCTATGAAGATGGGCATACTACTCAGTTTCTCTACACCTTCATGTAGTAACTTGAATTGGTCTTGATCTAAGTTAGCATCCCTCAAGTTACTGGCTGGGATCATCGCCTCCATCGCAAGTAGACGTTGCACAAGTTGCTCATTATCCATCTCCAGTGAGAATATACCTACACCAGTTCCTGCCGCAGCCGCATTTCTTGCGAGTGATAGTGTAAATGCCGTCTTACCCATGGCAGGTCTGGCTGCTATAATGATAAGATCTGACACTTGCCATCCATTCGTTATCTTATCGAGTTCTCCGAATCCTGTCGTTACTCCTGTAAGCGAATCCGGTTTCTGACTGAGTTCTTCTATTTTCTTTTGTAATTGTGATGCGACGGCACTTACAGACTGGAATCCTGTATTTAAGTTTTTGTCTGTAATATCGAATAGCTGCTGCTCGGCTTGATCGAGCATCTCGAGGACATCTTTAGTGTCTTCGTATGCATCCTGTATCGTTATCGTTGATATATGTATAAGCGACCTTTGGATATACTTCTGTATAATGATCTGAGCATGATACTCTATGTTAGCTGCAGAAGCGACCTTATTAGTGATGTCCATCAGATAATTGACACCTCCTATGGATTTAAGTTTGCCATTCTTTCTTAGTTCTTCGTGGACAGTCAGTATATCGATGGGCTTAGAGTTACTAAATAACTCCATCATCACTGAGAATATCTCATTATGAGCATCAAGGTAGAAACTCTCAGGTCTTAGTTTCTCTACAATTATAGAGAATGCACCCTTATCCAACATGGCAGCACCGAGAACGGCCTCTTCTAGATCTATAGCTTGAGGCATTACTCTTCCGAACATTAGTTGGCTTGGGTTATCTTTAGCTTCTTTATCGGAATTGTCTCTTTTTGCCATTAATTATGTTTTCTTATTAGGTGTTATGTAGAATAGTCTACAAAGTTAAGATTATATAGAATCTTATTCACTTGATGAAGTGCAATTGCATTTTATAGATGTTAATAATGTAAGCGAATTGTTGATTAGTATTGCAATAGACCCATTAGAGGATATGAATGATATAGCTATTGATACCAGACAAACAAAAAACACGGATAGCAGAGTGCCACCCGTGTTAGTATTTTATAATATAATTTCTTAGAGCTTAGTTAGATCGGCCTACGTTGTTCAGTTTTTTAGTGACGTCGCCTACTTTATTTTTTTGTTGTTCTATCTCTATGTTTTTATCTTCTTGTTCTTGAAGGTTCTGCTCGATTTCTTTTTCTGCTTTTCTAATTTTCTCTTTGTAATCTTCTATGTCATTATGTAGGTCTTTGTTTTTCTTCTCTAATTTTTCAAGGTCTTTATTGAAATCTTTAAGATTATCTTCTTCTTGCTTTAGTTCTTCGCTGATGACCATTCTTTTGACATCGTGGAATATGTTCATGTTGAATCTCTCGATGTCAGCTTGAGCATCACTGTTCTCAGAACTTAGAAACTTACCGCCATCATCAAAAAATAAGTACGACGTTGTCTGCCCTTTTCCTTCTTCTATTTTGTAATAGATATTCATAGGGTTAGAGCTGATCGTTGCGATCTTACATTCTTGACAATACCATTCTTTGGCTTTTCTGTTTTTCTTTACTTTGCCGAATTCTTTGACAGCATCTTCGAGTGCTTTTTCTACCATTTTCTTATCAGCATCAGGATAGTCCATCGCATAGGCATTCTGCAGGCCGACACTAATTTCTTGCTTAGATTCAAACATCTGAGCATTCAGACAGAATGTAGATATCAAAGAGAATAAGAGGATGTTTAGAATTTTCATGTTTATATTTATTTAGATGTTGCAATTTAGACGTAATAAGCCATTATAGTAACTAAAATTTTGTTAATTAAAGCTTAGGATTTATTGACATATCAAGCAATTTTATCTAAGTATTGCTATTATTCGTCAATGAGTTAAGAGTTCTATTATTTATAACACTACATTGAGTTGTAATCTTTAGTATGAATATATTATCACTACGTAACGTCGTCAAGCAATACCATAATCATAGAGCGGTAGACGATGTCTCATTCGATGTCAGGAGTCAGAGTATCTTCGGACTATTAGGCCCTAATGGTGCAGGCAAGACCTCATTAATACGGATCATCACGACTATAACGGCTGCTGATAGCGGAGAGGTTATGATCGCAGGTCAGAAGCTGAGTCAGATGTCCTCCCGTGATATAGGATATCTGCCAGAAGAGAGGGGCCTTTACAAGAAAATGAAAGTCGGTGATCAGCTCATGTTTCTTGCTCAGATAAAAGGCTTAAACAAAAGCGAAGCAAAAAAGAATATCGCTTATTGGTTTGAGAAATTTGAAATCCAAGACTGGTGGAATAAGAAGGTCGACGAATTGTCTAAAGGGATGCAACAGAAGATACAGTTTGTCTCTACTGTCATGCATAAGCCTAAGTTGCTGATACTGGATGAGCCATTCTCAGGACTCGATCCTATCAATACGAATCTGATCAAAGACGAAATCTATAGACTCAATAAAGAGGGGACAAGTATTATCTTCTCTACGCATAGGATGGAACAGGTAGAAGAGATCTGCGAGGATATCGTATTAATGAATAAAGGCAAGATCATTCTTGAAGGCAATGTCAATCAGATCAAAGAAGACTTCAAGGAGCATATGTACAGAATAGGATTCCGAGGTAGTCTGCCATCTACTATGGGTAATGATGACTTTAAGATCATAAGCGACCATGATGATCACGTTATCATCAAAGCGAATCAGGGATTTAGCTCTAATGACTTACTGCAGTCACTGATGGCAGAAGGGATTCAGATAGAAGCTTTCGCAGAAATCAAGCCGACGCTCAATGAAATATTTATCAAAAAAGTAGGAGATAGCAATGAATAGTAGTATCAAGCATGTCATCAAAAGAGAGTACTTCACGAGAGTAAAAAGTAAGACGTTTTTATTGACGACTTTTCTTGCTCCTATCGCTATGGTGATACTCTTTGGTGTATTAGGATTTCTCCTAACTCGTGGATCTGATGAAGTCAAAAATGTAGCTGTCATCAATAATGCAGGACTTAATATCTCAGATATAAAAAGCAAGCGCAACATTACTTTTGATTATACCTATACTACAAAAGAAGAGGGACTGCAAGCATACAAAGACAAAAAAGTAAATGGTGTTATCGTATTGCCTGCCATAGATATCAACCAAGAAGATTATGATATCGTATATCATTCTGATGAGCAGCTGGCATTAGACGAATCTGAATCTATAAGAGGACTATATAGAAAGCGTATCAGGAATTATAAGATCACAACCCTTGGCTTAGATGAGAATCAACTGAAGCTTATAGATACTGATATCAGTATAGACCCTAAGACAGTTCTGGATAAAGAAAAGGAGATATCTTCTATCA
>CALLAG010000402.1 GCA_938002705.1 uncultured Saprospiraceae bacterium
GAAGTTTATGGGTAAGGAAATAACGGGTGTCTACAGAACTACCGTATTAGTCAATGAGGAAGGCGTCATAGATAAGATAATATCAAAGGTTGTAACTAAGTCACATGGACAGCAGATCCTTGACGTCATAGAAGAGCTTAACACACAGATAGTGGAGTAATACAAATTAACCTATAAAATTGCGGTAATTCGCATTAAAATTTATTCCATATCTGCGTTAGAAAGCCTCGCCATAGCTAAGGCTATGTCTACGCCTGCCTGCCAGTAGGTAGGTTTTCTGTCTTAATCTGAAATAAATTATATGAGCGATCTTATCCACCATTCTATAAGTCAAATTGTATAATATTTTTAGTCTACGGCCATTGCTATAAAGCCTACCTGAATTTTTATTCCTTTTATATCTTGTAGTTTTGTGATAGCTGCCTCTATTGTTGCTCCTGTTGTGAAGACGTCATCTACAATAAGTATTGTTTTTCCTTCAAGTTTTTCAGGATTCTTAACATCAAAAGTATTGAGTACATTAACAAAACGTTCTGATCTGTTTTTGTTCGTCTGAGAGACTATGCCCTTGTTCTTTATGAGCGTCTTACTATTAATGGGAATCTTGGTCTCTTCATAGACGCCCTTGGCTATAGCATATGATTGATTATAGCCCCGCTGTTGTAGTCTTGCAAAGTGAATAGGTATAGGAATAATCATATCAGCATTCTCAAAAAGTGGAGACTCAGCATATTTTATACCTAGGGTTCTACCCATAAGCGTTGCTATTTGTGGTTTGTTTTTATACTTGAATGCATGGACAAGTTTCTGGACTTTACCTTTCTTAACGAAGTAGTGTAGCGCTGCAGCATGATCAACATTTACTCTAGCGAATAATTTCATCACGAGCTCATTCTCCTTTATATCAAAATGATCAGTAATACTAACATCACTCATACAGTGGACACAAAACACACTATTTTTAATAGCGTTTTTTGACTTACATGCATAACAAGTATGTGGATAGACGAGGGATAGAATGTCATCTATTATTGATAGGATATATTGTAGAATAGATTTGATCTATAAATATAAAAAACGCCTACCTAAGTGGGAAGGCAGGCGTCTCAAAACAAAACGAAAAACCAACTTTTAACTTCTATATTTATATTCCTTTCTTTAAATAAACCTCTAATTCAATCAATTTGTTTTTCCTCATCACACCTAAGTTTATCTTATCCCCGACTTTTGCATACTCTACTATATGATATAGGTCATCGAACTTATTGACACTTCTTTTATTAGCTTCCACTACTATGTCCCCTGGTAGAACGCCAGCGAACTGTGCTCCGCTTCCTTTGATTACATTTTCTACATAGAAACCTTTACTAATTCCTAATTTTAATTCTTTTACATTTTCTGGATTTAGCTCGAAACCCTCTAATCCTAAGCGTCCCCTCTCTATGTTACCATTTTCTTTGATGTCTGCTATAATCGTCTGTACTATGTTAGATGGTATAGCAAAAGAATATCCAGCATATACGCCAGTAGGAGTAGCGATTGCTGTATTAATACCGACTAACTTGCCGTCAAGGTTAACTAATGCGCCTCCACTGTTGCCCGGGTTTATAGCTGCATCCGTCTGTATAAATTCTTCTATGTTGTACTTGCCTTTTATAATATCAAGATCTCTACCCTTAGCGCTTACGATGCCTGCTGTAACTGTTGACTCTAAGTAACTGAATGGATTACCTATAGCCGCTACCCATTCTCCTACTTTTACATTATCGCTATCTGTAAATTCCGCTGCAGTAAGACCTGTAGCATCTATTTTTAGTAATGCTAGATCTGTACTAGGGTCAGTACCTATTTTAACGGCTTTGTATATTTTCTTATCTGTCAATGCGACATTGATAATGTCAGAATTATCAACTACGTGATTGTTAGTTACGATGTAACCGTCTGATGATATGATTACTCCAGATCCAGTACCCTCTCGAGGTCTTCCGCCTCCGAAATAATCATCGAATCCAAAGAAATCAAATAACTGCGAATTATTATTTGGCTTACGCTTTCTTCGTTCTTGGGCTAGAGCCTGACTTTCTGATGCTGTTATATGTACGACTGCAGGTGTTACCTTCTCTGATGCTTCTACGAAATCAAATCCGGCAGCATCAATGTCGTGACCTGCTGAGGTGAGCACTGCTCGAGGTTGATTAACTGATTCCTCGACTGTTGTATTATTGAGGAAAAAATTGCCAGACAGTACGATGATACCACCTATTATACCTGCTCCTAATAAGGAAAAAAATCTTTGCATTGTCTTTGCGTTTTTGTACAAATCAGAACGCCAGACTGATAGCTAAGTTACCTCAGCAAAATTCTTTAACAATACATTAACTGGCATAACTACCGGATTTCCTATCAATTTACTTATGCTTCCAGTTATATGTATCCATATTTTTGATACACTCTTTAAGGAGATCTATACAGTCTCGTACATCCTGCTTGTGTGTCATCTCTATCACTTGGTGCAAGTATCTGCATGGTACTGATATACCTCCAGCGATAGATCCTCCAGCAGCCATTTGTTGTAGTGCAGCTGTATCAGTACCTCCCTTAGGTAGTATTTCTAATTGGTGCTTAATCTTTTTCTTCTTGGCTGTCTTCTTCATGAAGTCTACCATACGGTAATCACATATTGTCATACCATCAAGTATCTTAATCGCAGCACCTCCACCTAAGTCTGTAATTGTTTCATGCTTCTGTGTGCCAGGTACATCACAGGCAAGTGTCACATCGAGATTAATTGCAAAATCAGGATTTATTCCTAATGTTGCGGCTTTGGCTCCTCTTATACCTACCTCTTCTTGTACTGTGAATACTGCATATACATCATGAGGAACTTTAGTTTTTTTCAATTCTCTAAGTGCTTCCATCAGTAAGTATACACATACTCTGTTGTCAAGGGATTTGGCATTGACCATATCTCCCATTTCTATGAGTGTTCTCTCTCTTGTGATTGTATCTCCTACTGATATTGATTTATTGACTTCTTTGGCACTTAGACCTGTATCTATAAAGTATTCGTCCAGCTTAACTGGCTTTGACCTTTCTTCAGGCGTCATGATGTGTATAGGCTTACAACCCATAACACCGATGATATCCTTCTTACCATGTATAATGACTCTCTGAGCCGTGAGTGTCTTAGGGTCAAAACCTCCTAATGGTTGAAATCGTAAAAATCCGTTCTCATCTATATGGCTTACAATGAAGCTTATCTCATCCATATGAGCTGCTATCATCAGTTTCTTATCTGATTTTCCCCTCTTGATAGCAATAAGGTTGCCCATAGGATCTGTATATATCTCATCTACAAAGCTTTTGATTTGCTCTGTTATGAATGCTCTTACTTTATATTCATATCCAGGTGCTCCAGGTACCTGTGTTGTCTTATCTAATAGTTTTACGTCGATCATGCTGTTCGATTAATGATTATGTATAATGCATGCAAATGTAAGACATGATTTGTTTTAATTATCTTGGTTGCGTTAAAATATGAATTACTAATTAATGAGTAGAATTAAGCAATTAGCAGGGCAAACGGTCATCTACGGTGGTGGCAATATATTGTCTAAGATCGTCTACTATCTATTAGTTAATGTTTTATTGAGTTATTTACTGGATGGTCAAAATGCTGAATTCGGTGTTTTTGGATCATATTATGCTTATGCATCTGTACTGATTGTCCTCTTTTCTTTCCGATTGGATACGGCACTTTTTAGATTTGGTTCAGAAGATAAGAATAAAGAAAGAGCATTTAATACGAGCTTCACAGCCGTTATATTTACGGCATTAGTTCTCATAATTATTGGGTGCTTTACTTACGAATATATAGCGCCATGGACTATTGCTCCTGACAGGCCTATATATGTACGGTGGTTTGCTTTCATACTTGCCTTTGATATTATAACACTTATTCCTTATGCAAAACTACGCCTCGATAATAAGGCTAAAACCTTTGCTGTTTTTAAAATTCTGAATGTAATTATCTCTATAGGCTTAATTATCTTCTTCCTATTTCTATTGCCTCGTCTACCAGATAATTTACAGTCTTTATTTCCCGATTATCCATATCTTATAGATTACGTATTTATATCAAACCTAATCGCTAGCTTTCTAATACTAATATTGTTACTAGTTAAAATTGGGGGTGTTACATTCAAAATAGATCCTACACTATTAAAGAAAATGGTTTTCTACATCACTCCTCTGGTTGTTGTCGGTATTGCTAATAGCTTAATACAATACTTCGCTGTGCCGTTACAGGAAATGTTTTTGGGATTATCTGACGAAGAGAACTTAACAGAAGGGGGCACCTATGAAGCATCTCGAAGAATAGCTAACCTCTTCGCCATGTTTATCACAGCATTCAATTATGCCGCAGAGCCTTTTTTCTTCAAGAATGCATCTTCATCTGACCGGCGATTATATTATGGCAAAATATGCCACTTCTTCTCACTTGTAGGCGGCCTTGTGATTATATCTATGTCTTATTCTCTAGATATTATACAATTTTTAATGGGTAGGTCTTTTCGTGAGGGCATATTTGTAATACCCATTCTTCTTATGGGGTATCTCTTCTTAGGTCTGTATTACAATATTGCTATATGGTATAAGTTATCTGACAATACTAAGTATGGTGCACTTATCTCAGCATGTGGTGTTACCGTATTCTTAGCCATTAATATCTTATTCCTTCCTCTATATGGATATGTGGTCACTGCATGGGCAACGCTTATCACATATAGTTCTATGGTGGCTTTAGCTTACATGATAGGTCAGAAGAAATACCCAATAGAATATCCTATCAAAAAGATATTTACAAACATTATTATTATCTCAATAATGGTCATGTCTTCTGTATACCTCAAAACCATGGTCTCTACAGGAATATATTATCTATTAGGAGCACTAACGGTATGCTTGTATGTACTATATGCATATAAGGCAGAACAAGAAGAGTGGGATACGATTCTTAAGATCAGAAAGACATAAAGTACTCCTGGATGTGGAGCCTATTCTTATAAGCATATATAAGCCCAGCGATGAAGAATACAAGTAGTGCAACCCTAAATTTTCTCCATGTCTCAATGTTACGCTCACGCATAGTTTTGTACTCTGGTCTCCGAGTGTATGACATTGTATAATTTTATTTTAGTGCTTGTAGCGATTGTTGGCTTGATAATCTTATCCATCCTTCTAAGAATAGAAGAACGAATATACCACCTAAGAAGATAAGATTACGACTATACTCCACAATCTGTGTCCATTCTTGATAGAATGGTCTGATCATCAATAATTCTAAACAGATTATCACAGCTGATATTACGAACAAGACAATACTGACCGCATTCAGGTATTTGACTTCATATCGTTTTTTCTCTAAAGAATTTTTCAAGAATCCTTTTGCATATTGCTGATTAGTGGGATCTATTTTTACTAATTCGGAGAAGATATGGTCTGCCTTATAATAATCTAAAACCTTATGTGTTGCCCAAGCTTTACGATATAATAGGTCTTTGTATATATCTACACCGTCTATTTCATAGATGTTATCTCTTATAACCACAGCTATGAGTCTATCTACAATGGAGAGAAAGCTGTAATAGTCCTTGACCTCATATGAAGCAATAGCACACTTACATTCTATATAAGTCTGATATTCATATGGCAATCGCCTTATGTCAGCCCTATTGTTCTCATAATATCTGATCTGCTCCTGGTAAGCCTTAGATTCTATACTTATGAAATCATTATAGATTTGTTGTTCTATTTGTTCTGTAAGCTTCATACTTCTTTTAACGCATATAAAACGGGTCTTGAGGGACTTACGTCCAATATTAAAGGTAATATCTGCAAGTTTAACAAATATAGACCATCCTTAATTTTATTATCTACAAATATTAATTCTGTTATCGTTTTGTCTTTAGCTATACTCTTCTTAGTACTCCAAAAAGCATTATGCCCTGCTAAGATACCTCCATCTACCTCTCTATCCACACTCGGTACATCTATTAATAAGTGTTTAACATTAGTTTCAGCGATTAGTTTTAGGAGCTCTTCAGAATAGTAGATGGGGTTAGTGCCTGTATAATTTTTAGTTTTTTTGCCTACTCGATTAGGCTTAGTTCTGATGACTAACGCTTCTATATCTTCTTTTTTTAAAAGTTCTATATCTAAGCATTCTTTGGTGATTATCTTATCACCATTGTCCAAGGTCTCAGGTGATACCGTTATCAGCTTGGAGACGTAATGATGTCGTGTCAGCGTATCTAAGATCGTATGGCCTCTCTCATCTATATGATTAACACTTTCTGTATGGGTACAGTTACCGTGTGGATTGATTTTTATATTATAAAAATTGACGGGTGCTCCCGACTCTAATGATCCAATGAAGTCTCCATCTTGAAATGGTGTAGACTCATATTCAGGAGCTCCCCAAGCAATAGGTGATTTCTTATGTGCCAGAGGTATGGAGATATCAAGAGGTCTCGATAGGTCAGCTTCTAATAATGCCTGACCGTGGGATAATTGTACTTTCATTAATTTCTTTTATCAAGTCCCCAATTTAATTTGTTTCTTATAGTCCGCATATAGCTATCTCCGTCTATCGTTATAAATTTTGAAGAGATTTTATTCTTACGTAATTCCAGTTTTTGTTCTCCCTTAATTATCTCATGTCTGTTATCTAATGTGCATAAGTATGTATCTGATCGACCTTCTATCTCGAAGCTAATCTTATGTTCGCTAGATATCACAACTGGTCTTACATTAAGATTATGTGGTGCTACTGGTGTCAGTATAAAATTCTCAGAACTAGGAAACATGATAGGACCACCACAACTTAAGGAATATGCTGTCGATCCAGTAGGCGTCGATACAATCAGACCATCTGCCCAGTATGAAACCAGGAACTCACCATCTATATACGTATGTATAATTATCATAGACGAGTTATCTCTCTTGACAAGAGTGAAGTCATTAAGTGCAAAGTTTTCTGATCCAAATAGCTTGTTATCAGTATTAAGTTCAATCATGAATCTCTCATGTACAGTGTATCTTTTAGCTAATAATAGTTGTACTGCAGTGGCTATTCTTTCTTGCTGTATGTTAGCTAGAAAACCTAGTCGTCCTAAGTTGATACCTAATATGGGAATAGATAGATGCTTAATAAGGGCTGTGGCAGATAGTATTGTACCATCACCACCTAGCGTAATCATAACATCTGGCTTATAAGTCTCAAGATCAGAATGTGATTGTACGACATCTATATCGCTAGTCAGGTCGGGAAGTTGTGTTGCTATCTCCAGATATACTCTATAGTCAACTCCTGCATTAGATAATTCTTTAAATAGTTGCTCGTAATAAGGTTTGTTTTTTTGCTTACAATTCGTAGAATATATTATTACTCTCATGGCTTATTATGCTAGTGGTCTTTCTAATTAATTAAAAACTAATCTTACTTAGAAAATATAGACCCTTATCTCCTATATCGTTAAAACTATATTCAAAGCTAAGCAGAAAATTATTAAATAAAATAACATCTACTGCTGGTCCATATCCATATATGATTCGATTATTAAGTGTATTTGATTGTACATAAGTACCTTCATAGATGTATGCTACATCAACATTGAGCCTTATGAACATTGTAAGGTTCATTTTCTGGAATTGTCTCGGCATCCATCTAGCCGTATTAAGGTTGTTATCATAGATCATATACTTGACAGAATTCATAGATATCCCATAGTCTGTACCATCCATCACATATAATTCATAACCTGAGACGATGTCGGTGCTCCATCCTATAGCTCTATTATTGGCGTAAGCTAATAGTCCTCTTATGATATTGGTCTTAGCTTTATTACGACTACTGATGATGAGCTTTCTTTCCATAAGTGGCCAGTGCTTCTCTGCACCTATAGTCACACTTAGGTTATTAAATTCGTTAAAAACACCTAAGCCTTCTTTCTTAATACTACCGAAAAGTAAATAGCCACCTAATGGGTATTGTATATAAGTTCTCTTATCTAGTTCATATGCATATTCTATATAGAAAAACTTCTGTGACGTATTACCATCAAGGAAGTAATCAGTATTCAATTCTTGTGCTACATAGTCGTCTATCTCGTTATGATGATACTCTATTCTAAGTCTATGGAAGTTGTATGTATCGGGCCTATATTTTAGCTCAGGTCCTATCCGAAATCGTGATAGTAATTTACGGTCATCTTGGTTACGTGCAAATAATGGTTTGTTGTTTTCTGTTCTATAATTAATCTCTCTATTCTCTGCATAAAAAATAGAGCCCCCTATTCCCAGTTTGTTATCTAATGCAAGGAATGGATATTGATACGTTAATTCATATTTGGTAGTATATCCAAAATGAACCTTAAGTTTAAGCGGATCACGGTTACCAGTAAAATTATAGTGTGATAGCCTTAAGCCATAATTTACTCTGTCAAGAGACTTATCTTGTTCTTGCCACCACACGCTAAAATTTCTATCAGCAAGTTCAAATATCGGCATCGGATATAAATACCAATTCTCTTGTACGTCGATTTTCAATTTAGCTGTCTGTGATTTTACATTATATTCTGTAAGATTGATTATAACTGAATTAAAGAGACCGGTACCCAAGACTCTTAGCCGACTTTCTTGTATTTGTTGTGGTATATTTCTTAACTGGATTGTATCACCTTTTTTTATCACCAGTTCCATATGGATGGTTCTATCTTGGGTATGATAGTTACCAGATATGATAACATCGGTGATGCTTATAAGGTTATCTTGCGCATAAGATAAAGAGGATGTAACTATAAGAATGAGAAAGCAGAGAATTCTAAACATCTAAGAACCGCATCAATTGGTCGTAATTATCCTTTAGGTCTTCTCGCAAAGACTCTTCTGTAAATGTCGCTTTGATATCATATCCATACCGCTCCAGAGCTGCTATAATATCTCGGATCTGCTGATGATTTATTTTTAGTGTTATGAGTATAGTCGATGACTCATGCTTAGAGGTAATAAAGCTTGCTATTATAGATGCATTTTCTAGCTCTATAACTCTTGCTATTTCTGATAGAACGTATCCCTTATGGCTGGTTTCTATTACTATAATTCCGCCAGGTTCCTTAAAGGAAAATGTACCAGCAAAGAATGTCAATAAATCTTCTTGTGATACAGCTCCTAGATACTGATTATCTGCACTGACTACTGGTGCTAAGGTATAGTTATGTTCTGCCATCCTCGATAAGAGATCAAAAATGTGATCTTCTGAACTAACTGAAATCTTAGACTCATCTAATATGATATCACGTATACTGGTATCAGGATCTACACTGGTTACCTCTTCTTCTGATACAACGCCTAGATAGATTCCGTCTTTTACTATCGGTAGGTGTCTTACATGAAAAAGGCTCATCATAGACATCGCCTGTGCAACATTGTCACTTGGGATTAATGGTATAATCTGATCTGATATAAGTTCTTTAGCTATCATCTATTATATTAAACTATCTAAGTAGGCTATAAGTTACCTTCGAGAAAGTTTTTCTTTTTCGTACATGTACTCTTTGTCGGAGAGAAGTCCTCTTTCTCGTAAGTCTTTCAACTTATTAAGCTGGCTCAGTAGAGCGTCATCTGCTAAGAGATCTTGCTTCGGTGCTGATATGTTAAGCGCTGTATCTCTCTTATATCCTCGACTTACAAAACTTTCAAATTCTGGTTGTATTCTCAAGTAGGCTAGATCATCATAGGTTTTTATTTTTTCAAAATCCTTAAATCCTAGTCGTACACTTTCTTCTAGATAGTAGAATGATTTATCTTTATTTTCTAGTAATGAATGCACCGCCGCAAGCTTAAAGTTCACTTTTACATTATCGGGATTAATTTCTAAAGCTTGTGTAAAATCCTTCTCAGCACCTTCGAGATCATATTCTTTATATTTTCTATCTCCACTCTTTATAAATGGATTTGCTGACACGCCTTTGTCGTAGTTATATTTTTTGCGCTTGTTCTCCATTTCTTGAATTTCTCGAGAGGATCTTTTATTCTCTCTTTGTATTCGCCTTCCTGATCTATCTCTCCTCGATTTGGGTTGGGCATCTTGATTGTATTGCTCATCAAATGTCTTATCACTCATAGATAATAATTTGATAGCATCCATAAGACCTAATAGGGCAGTGAAAGGAAATTTGATACCTGAAAAAATAACAAACGTGAGAAATATATAGAAAAATCCAGGACCCGTTCTACCTAAGTAAAACTTATGTACACCTAATGACCCTAAAAAAAAAGCTAATAATGCCGCCGTTATTCTACTCTTTGGTTGCTTCATATTATCTAATCTTAGTTGTTAGCAATGCTATATCATCTACATATCCATTAGAACCTTTAAATTCTTCTAACTCAGTTATTAGTTTTTGGTTAAACGTTTTTGCCTTTGCTGCAGCATTCATTTTTACGAAATCCAATACTCTGTTATCATCATAGTATTCATCCTGTTCGTTCTTTAGATCTATCAGTCCGTCTGTAAAACAGAATAAAAGTGCATCCTTTTTTAATTGGACTTTCTCCTCTTTTATTGATGGTAATTTCTCAAATGCGCCTATCACTGAACTACCTGTTTTTAATAATTTTATCTCTCCCCCATTTAGTAATATTGGTGGATAATGGCCTGCATTTATATACGTTAATTCCTTAGTTTCGAGATTGATTTCTGCTATGAAGAAAGTGATAAATTTATCGCTTTTTGTAATTCTATATACTGCTTGATTAAGCGCAAATACAAATGTCTCTAGGTCTCTGTATTGAAATATAAGACTATGTAACATCGCTTGAAAATTTGACATGAGTAGCGCAGCGGCTATACCCTTTCCGGATATATCTGCGATAACAACAGCAAATCTGTTATCATCAAATTTTATATAATCGACATAGTCACCTCCTATATTATCATGTGGTTTATAATAGGTATCTATCTCAAATGCATCACTAACTGGCATATGTTCAGGAATCAACATTTCTTGAAATTCCTTGGCCAGTTCTAATTCTTTTTTGAATCTTTCTTGCGATAGTTGTTTCTTGAAGAGACGTTTGTTTTCTATAGCAACAGCAATGATGTTAGTAATTGTCGTTATAAATTGTATCTTATTATAAATGTCTTCCTTATCCTTAATCCCACCTATCAGTGCAAATGCAATAGGACTGTCTTTATGAAAAACAGGTATTATAATATCAAACATGCGAAGATAAATATGGTCTTCGTCCTTTATTGTATGAAGTCTTTTGTGTTTAAGACATTCTGCTATCAGCTCCTTCTCGTATCCTTCTTCTAGATTTATATGAGTTGCTATACGCCATTCATCGGTACCTTTTACGAATAGACACATTTTTAATATACCCATCTCCCAACTTAGGAATGACCTGTACATATTAAAAAGGCCTCCTTCGGGGACATTATCATTTATAGCCTGAGTAATAGTCAATAGACTCTTGATCTGCAGTTCTTTGAGACTGAGTTCTTTTTCTAACTTCTCTAATAATTCTAATTTACTTCTCAACTATTTATAATTTCTCATTTGATTGATGCCTGTCCTTATCTCTTGTAGTCTTCTTATCTATGTTTTCTTTTAGTACTTCTGTTATGTCTATATCCATCTGGTTAGCTAAGCAAGTTGTAACGAATATTATATCTGCTAGTTCGTCTGCAATTTTCTTTTTAGCCTCTACATCAGTTAGTGGTACCTTATAAGATTGCTCTCCATATTTTCTTGATATATGTCTCGCAAGTTCACCCACTTCTTCTGTCAGTATAGCCATATTGGTCATCTCTGAGAAGTACCGGACGCCATAGGTTTTGATCCAGTTATCCACTTTGTTCTGCCACTCTTTTATAGTCATATCTTCTTATTCTTTCAACTTCGAATCTATAATAATGGTTACTGGTCCATCATTGGTAAATGTCACCTTCATATCTGCACCGAATATTCCCTCTGAGACTTCTATGTCATGCACTGCTGCTATGTGTGTATTAAAGTCATCATATAACTGTTTAGCTATTTCTGGTCTTGCAGCTTTTATATAGGATGGTCTATTGCCCTTACGCGTGCTCGCATGCAGGGTAAATTGGCTGATTATGAGTAACGATCCTTCTATATCCTTAACAGATAGATTCATAACGGATTCTGCGTCATTAAATATTCTTAGGCCAGCGATTTTCTTGGCGAGCCATGTGATATCATCCTTATTATCGTCAGGTTCTATACCTAATAGTACGACAAGGCCTTTATCTATTTGACCTACTATGTCATTCTTAACTTCTACCTTTGCAGGAGTTGTTACCCGCTGTATAACTGCTCTCAATTGTGTTAGTAATATCTTATTAACTTCAAAGTAATTAACATGGATAAACACCTAAATTATTTATCAGGTGATTATATATTAAAATTACTAATATATATTAGTTATCAATAGCTTTGATTAAATTTTCCATGAGCTATTAACACTCTATTTCCATTTGGTAAGTACACTTGTTCTTATTAAACACTTTTGTTACCACTGTGGATTATCTAATGTTATATAGACTTCTCATAGTTAGTAAGCTTGTGGATAGAGTAGTGTGATTATGTGGATACAGTTTCTGTAGAGGTGATGGACTATCTATATCCCCATATCAACACTCTTAATAATAAGGTCTTTTATTTTTTTAAAAATCTTTTATAATTATCTAGTGTTGTTTATAACTGCTACAAATAATGCTTTTTAAAAAACAATTTACTTTGCATCAGATTGTAATACCAAATGAATAATCAATGAAATATAACAGGATTGTCAAGGGCTGGCTTATATTAGGTATAGTTATGCTGTTCTTTCAGATTATAATAGGTGGTGTAACAAGAATTACCGGTTCAGGCTTATCTATTACTAAGTGGGAGATAGTAACGGGTACGCTACCTCCTTTGACGGAAGCTAAATGGCAGGAGGAATTCAATGCTTATAAACAGACACCTCAGTATCTTAAGATTAATCAAGGAATGGAATTGGGATCTTTATTTGATTCGAGTTCTTTTAAGTTTATATATTTTTGGGAATATTTTCATAGGTTATGGGCCCGTGTCATGGGATTTGTCTTTTTATTCCCTATTATTTTTTTCATATATAAGAAGTGGGTGGATAGGACTCTGGTGAGGAAGTTATCTTATGTGTTTATAGGTGCTATGTGTGCAGCACTTTTCGGTTGGATTATGGTTGCCAGTGGTCTTAAGGATAGACCTTGGGTGAATGCTTATAAGCTATCATTACACTTGGGTATAGCCTTACTTACTTTGGGATTTCTCTTATTTGCGAGTTACTATGCCCTACTTAAGGATCGATTATCTGTTAATAATAAGGTTCTATATAAGTTGTCGATGGTTTTCTTTGTTATGTTATGTATTCAGATCTTTTTCGGAGCTATTGTATCTGGTATGAAGGCTTCTCTTTATTATCCAAGTTGGCCAGATATAGGTGGTTCTTTTATACCTAATATTCTATTTGATGCAGAGACTTGGAGCTTTCAGAATCTTATAGATTATGACAAGAGTCCTCTTATGCCAGCACTGATCCATGTGCTACATAGGAATTGGGGCTACTTGACTTACTTTTTTGGCTTGTATTTAGCATTTAAGGTCTTTAGATACCCGTTGAAGAGAACGTATTACATTCTTAGTGTGCTACTCTTTGTATTGTTAAATATTCAAGTTTTACTTGGTATAATGACTTTAATACTTTCTGTGGGAACTGTTCCAGTCTTTTATGGTGTCATGCATCAGGCAGTTGCTATCTTTATATTCGGTATCGGCTTATTACAAGTCTATCTGTTTAGAAGAAGAAATGTCAATTACAATGATGCATAGTATTATAAGTGAAAATGGTTTTAAGTATATCGAGTTAAATCCTGGTAAGGAGGTTCTTTTATTATTACACGGTCTTTTTGGTGCATTAAGTAATTTCAGGGATATCGCTGATAATTTTAGGAATTATAATGTGGTTATCCCCATACTTCCTATTATGACCATGCCTCTCAAGAAATTAGGGCTTCCTGGATTAGTGGATCATGTGGATCAGTTTATTAGTTATAAAGGATTCGATAACCTTAATATATTAGGTAATAGTTTGGGTGGTCATATAGCTCAGTTGTATGCACTGAGAAAACCTGATTATGTTAAGAGTCTTATACTAACTGGCAGTTCTGGATTATTTGAGAATGCTATGGGTAAGACCTTTCCTCAAAGGAATAATTATGAGTTTATAAAGGCCAAAGTGGAATCTACTTTCTTTGATCCGCAGGTAGCTGATAAAGCCTTGGTAGATGAGGTATTTGAAACTGTCAATGATAGAAGTAAGGCTATACGAATAGTAGTAACGGCTAAGTCTGCTGTGAGAAATAACTTAGCTAATAAGATACATGATATTAAAGCTAAGACATTATTAGTTTGGGGTAAGAATGATATTATTACTCCTGCTTTCGTAGGCAAAAAATTCAATGAGTTATTACCTAATTCGGTATTAGAATATATTGATAATTGTGGTCATGCTCCTATGATGGAACGACCACAATTATTCAATAATATTCTTAATAATTTTTTATCGTCTATACACAATACGTTAGTTGAGCATTAAGGTTTGTCTGATTGCTTTGCCTTAGCTCTATTAGCTCTTTGCATTGGGTTTTCT
>CALLAG010000403.1 GCA_938002705.1 uncultured Saprospiraceae bacterium
TGTGTTTGTAGCTTTGAATAAATAACCACAAATCATTCTATACTTGTTGTTTCCAACATTAAAAACTATTCTACTTTGCTTTAATTTTGGACAAGTGATTAAATCACTATTCTGAAATGATAAGACTAAATCTTGAGGATATTTACAATTCTCAGCAAACTTTATTCTCCTCCTAAAGTCTTCAAATGCTTTAAGCATCATCTTATCTTTCTTACAAGTCAACAAGACATTTGACCACTTTATTATTCTAATTTTCACACTATAAAGATAGCTAATCTTACTTAAATTGTCAACATATTGTGAACTTCATTTATATTGCAGGTAACGGACGAATATGCAGATAGTTAGCAATCATATGGTATCGAAGCAACACTCGTCCGTCCAAAGGTGGAAGCCTCGACAAACCAGGGTAGACTCGATGCATTATGCTTCATCCACGAAACATAATCAATATAACCGTAATATCATCATGTACACCACTGCCACAAAAGCAAATATACTTAGCGTATATGTGATGGCTTTACTATGTGCTATTCTGTAGTAGATAGAAAATATGGCGATATCTTTTTTGATTTCTAAGAAGGCGTTTTGGATAATCTTCAATATCCCCCAAGCAAGAAACACAACAAAAATGCATGTGCCAACGGCAATTATAATCCCTGTAGTCATTCCAGCCAGCACTTGCGTCGATGCTGACATTATGATAACGACCATAAGCGGTATCGCCAATAAATGTAAAATATATCGACTAAGAATATAGAGACATTCCTTAATAAGTAAGAGGGTCTTTATAGCTCCACCCTTAGATTGATGATACTTTGCGCTTCTCTTCTGTTGAGCTTTATTACGTCTTGATCGTGTACTCTCACGTGGTGGAACTACGGTCTGGTACGATTGCTCGGCCGCTTGTTTTTCTTTTAATGCCTGCCATCTTGATAGATCATATCGAGCTCTGTTATTGCGATTACTTAGTGTATCATATGCTTCTGTGATAGCAATAAATACTGCTGCAGCCTTAGGATCACTATTTTTATCGGGGTGGTACTTAGTCGCTAGCAGCCGATAGTTTTTCTTTATCTCTGCTTTCGTTGCTTTTTGTTCGAGGCCCAGCAGGGCGTAATAGTCTTTCATATTTGGATACAAAAAAATTATAGACCACAAACTTACATATCTGTATTGTTAAAATCTGCTACTGGATTTTATTAATTATTACGAGGCGTAAAATTATGCTTAGGGAATCCAACCTACCGAAGGGCAAGCCTGTCATCCTGTAGTGGACATCTTCTGCTGGATATTAAAAATGTAGATAAGGTACTTTGTAGGCATCACCCACATACCATACACTGTATCCTATAATTTACTTTTACATTACGCTTTTCATGATACGGAGTTAATGAGTACCTTTATAATCGATGACTATATCTTATTTTTCTTTGTATGAAATTTCTTCTAAAGCTCGCTTAGTTATTATAATTATGTTAATCATTACACTACAATCTTGTAGCTCTAATGATAAAACCCAAACTCATGAGACCACGGTCATGCAGCTTGATACTACGACTGTATCAGAACCTACGGATAGCATACCGTCTTCTGACTTAGTGATCATCACGGACTATGACACTACCCTATGGACAGAGATACTGCCCTCTCCCACTCTACTCATAGATCTCAAGTATGCGAGAACGGACAACTTCACTGATAAGCAGATCTATGATTGTGATCGGTGTTTTCTACGGCCGCATGTCGCTGATGCACTGGATGATTTTCATAATCATCTACAAGAAAAATACAAGCTCGGCATCGTCCTATATGATTGCTACCGTCCACGACCCTACCAGCAGAAGCTGTGGGACATCGTCCCTGATAGGCGATACGTTACGCCGCCATCTAAGGGCTCTATGCATAACAGAGGTATGGCTATAGACATCGGGTTAGTAGACATCACAGGTAATATATTGGATATGGGCAGTGCATTTGATCATTTTGGACCAAAGTCCTTTCATAGTGCCACTGATATTTCTACTGCGGCAATTGCTAATCGTAAGTTGATGAAGTCAGAGTTGCTTCGTTTTGGATTCAAGGGTATTACTTCTGAGTGGTGGCATTATTCTTACCGTAAGGAAGTAATGCCGCTTAGTGATTGGGTGTGGGAATGCGATTTTTAGCTACTATTTTTTAATTATTAGTTGGCGTGAGATATTTGAGTTAGAGGTATGTGTGAGGAAAGTTGTTAGTTGGGATCGATGGCACCTATCATATGAGATGATGATTTTTTTATTTCTCAATTAGAAAACTGGATTATTAAATTTATATGTTATAGCTTTGATTTATAATTAAGAAAGTGAAAAACTTATTCCTTAACATATTATGTACTTGTTGTTGCTACTGTTGTTGCGACCGTGTCATGCGTGTGAGGAATTGATTTTATAAGAAATATATCTAATTTATATAAAAGCCTTCCCACATCGGGAAGGCTTTTTTTTGTTAAAAAAAATCATATAAGATGGACAAAATATACGTCATACACGAAAACGAGACTTGGTTAAAGCCACTGCGAGCTGCATTCGATAAGCTCAATCTACCCTACGAAGAATGGAATATCGATAAGATGACATTAGACCTGCAGGCCATACCGCCTCAAGGCATTTTCTATAATAGAATGAGTGCTTCTGCACATACTCGTGAGCATAGATATGCTCCAGAAATAACGAACAATCTACTGGCATGGCTACATCGCCACAATAGAACTGTAATCAACGGATGGAGAGCTCTACAACTGGAAGTGAGAAAATCAGAACAGTATATGGCATTACAAGAACATGGCATCAAACATCCCAAAACATTAATAGCCAATGACGTAAGTCTACTACCTCAAGCCGCAGAAAGCCTTAATCAATATCCATTTATCATAAAGCCTAACAGAGGAGGCAAAGGCACAGGGGTACAATTATTCTACTCCCAAGAAAGTCTCAATAGTGCCATAGCATCTGGTGATATAGGAGAGAGTCTCGATGGCATATGGCTTATCCAGGAATATATCAAGCCAGTAGACGGTCGTATAACGAGAGTCGAGTTCGTCGGTGGAGAATTCTTATATGCAGTAAGTATCGATTCCAGTAACGGATTTCAGCTATGCCCTGCGGATAGCTGCCAAGTAGGCGATGCATTCTGCCCAGTGTCACAATCAGGCAACTCATCTAAGTTCTTAATCATAGATAACTACGAGAATAATGACATCCCTAAGTACAGCAAATTCTTAGAGAAAAACGACATCGGCGTCGGTGCCATAGAATATGCTGAAGACGCTACTGGCACCAAGTATGTCTATGATGTCAACACAAATACAAATTACAATGCCGCAGCAGAAAGTCTCTCAGATAAGAATAGACAAGGTATGTACGAGATCGCCAGACATCTGGGGCAACAGTTACAAGCAATTAAGAAACTAAAAAGAGCTTAATGAGAAACTTATAGATTAAAAGGTTAGCCGCTCTACTATAAGTACTTCTTAATATTAGCCAGATCTTGTTTGATTTGATTGACTACTATATTGTAGGCTAAGTAGAAACCATCTTTGGTTGCAGTGACTTTATCAGCTGCTTTATTGATGTTTGTTTTTTTGGCTTCAAGTTTCTTTTTCTCGGCTTCTATTTCTGCTTTGAGTTGTTCTATACGCTGGGTCTTTTCTTTGATGCTTTTGTCTAATGTCTGAATCTCAGTATTTTGGGCATTGACCCGAGCATTGGTTTGATTCTGGAATGCTTCTAAGAATTTTCTTTCTTCTTCGTTTAAGACTTTTAAGTAGAGATTAGCACTAGATTGGAGTATCGCTGGTGTCGCCCCCATCGTTGTCGCCATAGCCATAGCTGACTTATACCTTGTACCCTCATCCATCTGTACAGAGCTTAAGTTCTGCAGGGCTTGCTTATATTCGAGATAATCGAATCCTTGTACATTATTCTTCTCTATCGCTCCGAGGAGCATATTGACGAATTTCTCATCAGGCTGTCCTGATGTGGGAGGTGTATAGGGTTTCTGACTGGTACTCTGTTGTGGTGCTGTCTTATTAGGAGTAGGCGACTTAGCGCTTTGCTGTTTAGCATTTGCTTTAGGATCGTCCTTCTTGGCAGTACCATCGTCTTCTATGAATATTGACTTAAGCTTATCGAACATTATCTATGATGTATTTTTTGTATGACAAAGATATTGATTTTAACGAATAGCGGCTTTAAGAACTCATTCTGATTAATAATGGCATTTCATTGTACGGGATATTGATACAAAAGCGCTTATCATAAGTGGAAAGAACCATACACTTAATGACTTCTGAGTCTAGCCTGAGCATAGCTTACTGTGCCTACAGGAGGTGGTGACTAACGACATTCGTTCCTTATTAGTGGATTCGTGGTGTATATCATACCACTTGTGTCCCCAAATTAGCTATTTTCGGGGCTCTAATTAGAATGTAATACTATGATCCTTGTAGATACTGAAATCAATGACTTACTCAAAGTAATCGTCCATAGCCCAGACTCTGGGATAGGCCGTATAACACCTAAGCGAGCTGAAGAATTACTCTTTGATGATATCGTCTATCTGCCCAAAATGGTAGAAGAACATGATACTTTCAGGCATGTATTAGAGGCCTTCTTAGGTTCAGATAATGTGATAGAGATCCAAGATCTACTGGAGGAAGCCCTCAAGCATAGTCCAGAGCTCAAAGACGAGTTGCTTAAGATTATTATAGATGATGAAGAATTGCCCGAAGCGACTCTATCTACTATATCAGATCTACCCCATGATGAGTTAGCTAATGTCTTGGTTACAGGATATCTAAGAAAGGAGGATCATATCTTATTTGACCCTATCCCTAATTTTATATTTACAAGAGATATCGCGGTAGCGGTCAAGGATCATATCATCATCACTAAAGCAAACAAAGTCGCCAGACAGAGAGAGAACTTTCTGACACGATTTATATTTGCTGCTCATCCTCTCTTTAAGGATCAGAAGCAGAAGTTAATTAATCTCAATAATGTAGAATTATTTCCGCCATCACGCAAAGGAGAACGTGTCTCTATAGAAGGGGGTGACATTATGATGATAGAGAAGGACTACCTACTCATAGGCTGTAGTGAGCGTACCACTAATCATGCATTTAATTCTATCAAGAAGTATCTTCTCGACAATAAGATAATCAAGAACGTCGTCCAGATTAATATACCTCCTGACAGATCATTTATGCATATCGATACTTTATTTACACGTGTAAGTAAGGATGATGTCGTATGCTATAAGCCTATCATCTATGATGGTCTCGGTTCTAATGTACTTGTCTATAATGAAGGTGGACTCAAAAGTACGTATGGATCTGTCAAAGACTTCTTCGTCAGTGAGATCAATCCTGATATGAACTTTATATTCTCAGGTATGGGGGAGACGCCATATCAGGAACGAGAACAATGGACGGATGGATGTAACCTCGTCTGTGTCAAGCCAGGAGTAGGTATCACTTATGATAGAAATATCATGACAGCTAAGGCATTTGAAAAAGCAGGTTATAGCGTTATCCACGCAGAAGAATTTCTAAATAAGCAGAAAAGCGATAGCGCTTATGCCGCTAATCTAACTAATACTATTATCGCAATACCATCAGGAGAGCTATCCAGAGCTAGAGGAGGTAGCCACTGCATGACTTGCCCAATATTAAGAACTGTAGCCAATGTATAAGCATAGTATATACGAACGAGTCAGATATGCTGACACTGATAAGATGGGATATCTATATTATGGACATTATGCCAAGTTCTATGAGATAGGCCGTACTGAGACACTCAGACAAGCGGGTATGACCTATAAGAACATGGAAGAGGTGACAGGCATTATGCTGCCCGTTGTCCATATGGAATCACGATTCCTCAGGCCAGCTCACTATGATGACAATATAGAGATCGTTACGATGGTCAAAGAGATGCCGACTAAGATGATCACATTCCACCATGAGCTTATTAATCAGGATAAGAAATTAATCAATACGGCAATCGTAAAACTGTTTTTTATAGAAATGGCTACTGGAGCTCGGGTCTCGATACCTGTAGATCTTAAGAACGAAATAGCTCCATTTTTTAAGTAGATGATAACTCTTTTTTCTATTTCGTAATCATATTCTTACTAATTTGCTGATTCATGAAATTCTCGGAAATACCGATAGTAGATATCATCATAGAATTCAGTAAGAAGTACTCTGTACCAGGGTTTGCAGGTATTCCTATATATGATGTCGTCCTATTCATCTATAACGAATCGATGAAAGATGATATCATCACCAGAGCTAATTCTGTTGCTTTTAACTTTTTTATATCTCTTTTTCCATCCCTGATATTCTTATTTACATTACTGCCACTACTGCCTGTAACTGCTGACTATATTACGATATTCCGCGAGTCTACAGATGGTCTACTCCCAGAGCAAGCTCATACTTATCTATTCTCTGTCATAGAAGATGTCGCCTCTATTAAGCGAGGAGGGCTACAGTCAGTCAGTTTTCTATTTGCTATTATATTCTCGAGTTCTGGTATGGTGACATTGATGTATGGATTCAGTAAGAGCTATCAGAGGGTATTTAAGAAGCGATCATTTATCAAAAACAGATTGGTCGCTATCTTCTTGACATTACTATTCGTCATACTATTTATCATATCTATGATGCTTATCATCTTCGGTAAGCCACTACTCCAATTGATACTCAACAAGACACATCTTATCGACTACTCAGGCTCTGTAACACAAGCCCTCAAGTGGTTCATCGTCACGATGGTCGTATATGTAGGCATCACGCTCATATACAGATATGGATCAGCTATGCAAGAACGTATTAAGTGGCTTAATTCTGGAGCTATCTTATCTACTGGCGTATCTATCGTCACGTCTATAATTTTTGCTTTTTTTATAAATAATTTCGGTAAGTATAATGAGATCTATGGCTCTATAGGGGCCCTCATCGTTCTCTTACTATGGATACAGATTAATGCACTCATAGTATTGATTGGCTTTGAGCTTAATGCCAGTATTGCTGTTAATAAGGATCGGATTATTAGTGAAAAGGGTTAGGTGGACAATAGATCATTTTTGTAAGATGATAAGTCATTAGACTATTTACCCTCTTTTTTATTCTGACTTTATCTTAGAGACATTCTGCATTATGTTCTCTAAACATTTTCCTCGACGAAAGGGCTTTCATTTTTGTCTATTGAAAAAGAAACGAACCAATTCTGATAGAGATCGGAACCAAGGCTGCCTCCCGCCCGCTTGCGGTTCTTAACACAATTCTCTTTTTTCTTTGATAAAAAAGAGACAAAAAATCAAGTCAAATCAAAGGCTCAACTCTGTGCCGCTCCCGCCACCCACCATGATTTGACACGGCTCGGCTTCATAAACATTCTCGACTAAAAAGAATCAGCGTCAATAAAAATTCTTGCGAATTTCGTCATTTTGAGTACTTGCAATTATATTGTGAACAATAAGTAGTATTAGTACCTAATAGCCGATAGTCATGTAACATATTTACCCAAAATGGCTAAGGCCGTTTATACTTCGTCGTTCAACCGATATTTTCGTGTTTTCCAAAAAAATATTCAAGTAGATTTATTTCCGGAAGGATATAAAACATCCGATAGGTGGCGCTGACGCAACATCCACCTCTATCCCACTCTTTATATCATCAAGTACATCACGTAACTCATGACTCGTTATTACTTGTCTCCGCCGACCTAATTTGTAATAACTATTGTCTATCCTACCCTTATACAATATCTCTTCTGTAGTCTCATTATAGACTACCACCTCAGGCGTAACTGTCACATCGAAGAGCTTAGTCTTAGTGAGGAAGAATTCTTTTTTTAGAGTAAATGGAATCGCGTACTTCTCCTTAAATACATCAATGTTATCAGGACTCGAGAAGTGATTAGGAAATAATCCTACGAAACCCATATCTGGAGAATTATATGCGTCATAGAGATCTCTCATCGTCGGTGTGTAGTACTGGCATATCTTACAATCTTCTGCCATAAAGTAGTAGACTGTGATACTGTCCTTGTCAGAATGTGCAGCTACACCTTCAGTTATTGGCAGTCCTTGGCTATAACCACTATAGAGAACTGTAGATAAAAATAGACTGATGAATATACGCAACATGGTAGCAAGATAAGAAAGCTCAATTTAATTACTAATTATTAAATACTGCTTACGATTTACAAGTTAGCAGTTAGGTATCTTAATCTAATTCAATATTTAGAGTTGCGCAGTTTGTATTGCAGATTTCTTGGCCGTCCATTGTGAAGCTTACGAACTCAAAACTGCTACAACAATCGTCTGTATCTAATTCTCTTAGCACTCCCTGTATGCTTACAGTATCGATATCTCCTACGACTATTGTGTAAGTACGGCCTCCTTCTAACCACAAGCTTATCTGATCATCGAATGTTGAGAAGGGTATATCATTTTCGGTTGTAGAGCTAATTATTATGTCATCAGCTTGTACCAAGGAGGCATCTCCAAATACAACATCCAGATCATTCTGAATAAAATTAATCTCTACAGAT
>CALLAG010000404.1 GCA_938002705.1 uncultured Saprospiraceae bacterium
TTCTTGGCTGAACAGAAAACTGAAATTTTCTTAAGCGAATACAATGAACATATACTGCGTTGTTCATCAGTCATTTAGCGAAGGCTATAATCCCTCTTCTCGCCTTGTCTATGTCCATTCTATTCTACTTTCAACTCAAGATGCAGTAAATAGAAGTACTCTAAAATTAATTGTCAAGTACTTTACCATCGATAATATTAATTATACGAGTCATTGCATCTCGCCGTTCAGTTTATAATATTTGTTTTTTAACAATATGAAATAATACCATCTATGATTGAAAGTGTCGTGATATAATCGACATAATCAGACATAATGGTTCAAGATGAATTCTCAATATTAAGGGTGTTAATGATCATGCTTTCGGAAAAGTTCGAAAGCAGGTCATTTTTTTTGAGAACTCACTTCATTCTATTCATGCCAGTCTTTGCTTTCTGGTGCAGGCTGGATTTATATTCTGTAGGTTTTATCTGCAGGCATTTCTTATAGTAAGACAGCGCCGCCTCTTCCATACCTTGATCTTCATATATATAAGCTAGCTGTAATGCTGCATTGCAGGCATAGTAGCTTGACTGACTTGTACCATTATTGATTGTGTTGATAAAGTATTTTATTGCATCGGGATAATTACCTAATGCTTGACATACACGTCCCAGCCTGTAGTTGAATTCTAAAGTGAGTAATTCATTATTAGCATACTTGTACGCATTTCTTGTAAGTAGCGTATGTGCCTTCTCATGATAGCCTCCATCAAATAGTAATCTTGCCCTAAGAAGAATAGGGTTAGGAATTTCGTTACGCTTACTTTCTTTGAGTGCTTGCTTGTCATCATCTAATAGGTCATATCCTTCTTCTTGGACTTGCGACATGTAATACTTATAAGCAGGTATATCCTCTTCGAATACCAATGCTGCCCATGCCAGTTTCTGATAAGCTTCCTTGATATAATGTCTACCACCAAAGTTCTCGATGTAATCATTTATTTTGCTCACAGAACTTGTATCTATCTTATACAATAATGATAAGCCTTCCATATAGTCTAAGTAATAGAAGTCCGCATACGCTTCACCTTGTGGCCTATCAAGAAGTGTCTTAAGAGCCATTTCATTATGTCCTGCTCTGCGTAGAATTTTAGATACTAAAAAATTTGAGAGCAGGCTTTCTTTTGGATCCAATCTCGAATTAAGAATGTAGTCTAATCCTTCTTCTTGATCATTTAGTTGATAGAATAGTATGAATGTGTATATAGCATCCGCTTCTGCTGTAAATATGAAATCGGTATCGTAAGAGTAGTCTATGACTTTCTTAATCTCGCTGACTCCTTCTTCTATAGAGCCTCTAATACCTAATATCTTCTTGAATAATCCAGGTAGTGTTATCGTCTCTATTAGCGAATGTATGATGCTTAGACTTTTGTAGTTGTATATAAATTCTGGATGGTCCTCTTGATTTTCTTCAAGAAGATTATAAGCTGTAAGTACTTCTCTGCTGGCTTTGAATAATTGATCAAATTTGGACCTGGCGAGGGCCCATTGTAGATTAATTTCTGCTTGCGCAAATTTCTTATATGGATCAGAATCTGCAAGCTTGTCATCTAAGATATCAAGTCGAGTAGATTTGTTTTTTTCCAGTTTCTCGAATAAGTCATAATCTTCAGTGATGAATAACTCGAAGAAGTCGATGTAGTTTTCTAAGTGGACGATAGAAAGGTTATTGGGCTCAGATTCTTGCATCTCTATAACACCTGCTTTAGCATCAGCTAGTTTTAGGTCTATTATATCATCGTATATGATCTTAGCTTGTGGTGAGTATTCGTAGTAGTATTGGCTGTAACCAACTTGGTAGAGCAGAAAGAATAATAAACAAAGGATATATTTGGTTTCAGATTTCACTATGATGGTGTAATATCTGAATAACTCTATGGAATAGTCCGTAATAAAGTATTCTTTAACAACCATTCTAAGAAAAGAAATACCAATCCTATACACAGAAACACCCTAAACTCATCAGAATATCGCTTGAATACACTGACATCGATCTCCGTTTTTTCTAATCTATCTATCTCATCATAGATCTGCTGTAAGTTCACTTCGTTAGTGGCTCTGTAGTATCTACCACCAGTAAGCTTAGATATCTCTGTGAGTAATTCTTCGTCTATCTCTACACGAGAAGTACCGAATACATATGTACCATCATTACGCCTGCTGATAGGAGAGACGGCGTTACCCATAGAGCCTACACCTATGGTGTACACTTTTACTTTAAGTTCTTTGGCGATTTCTGCAGCTGTCATAGGCTTGATATAACCTGAGTTATTGACACCATCAGTGAGGAGTATGACTACTTTAGATTCTGACTCGCTTTCTTTTAGTCTATTGACAGCTGATGCCAGCCCCATACCTATAGCTGTACCATCTTCTAGCATACCTGACTCCAGTGATTCTAAGAACTCTTTGATGATCCTATGATCTGTTGTCAGAGGACTCTGGGTAAAACTCTCACCTGCAAATACAGCTAAGCCTATTCTATCATAACTTCTCTTATCGACGAAGTCTTGAGCCATACGCTTACTTACTGTAAGTCTATCTGGCTTAAAGTCTCTCGCCAGCATACTACTGGATAGATCCATGACTAAGATGATATCTATGCCTTCTGCTTTGACTTCTTCTTCCTTAAGTACAAGACGAGGTCTCGCCAGTGCTATAATAAGTGCTGCTAATCCTACATATCTTAGTAGAGGAAGGTATCTGAGCAAGACGGATTTATAATTCTGAATGCCTGGCACTGCGCCTGCATGAGGAAATCTTATTTTAGAATGGAAGTCCGTAACCTTACGATTTCTATACCACCACATAAGAGGCAGTAAGAGCAACAGCAGAAGAAACCATGGATTTTGCAGATCGTAATTACCCATTATCAGTTTCGTTATTAGTCTCTATAATATTGCCGTGCTCGTCCATAACGATGACCTCCTCTACACTGTTAGGATCTTTGGTATCATTGACAAAATCTACTGCTGTATTCAGAAAGCTTTCATGTAGGCCTTCTGGAGGATTTGCTTTCGCAAATTTTACAAGATCGGCCATCTGTAGTATTTCTCGTAGTGCAGTCTCATGTGATAGTGAGAAGTCTTTATCTTTTAGCGATTTGGTAATCTGTTCTGTCGTGGACTCAAGGGCCTTAATCTCAAATCTGTTCTCTAAGTACTCACGTATCGTATATGTGAGTTCTGTCTGATATTTCTTAATTTCTCCGGACTTCCATAGAGCTTGCTGTCTTAGGCCATCAAGTTTATCGAGAGCTATAATATGAGCAGGTTTCTTTATGATAGTCGTCAGCTTAGGTTCTGGTATTTGATTGCGTTTGTATATATACCATGCTACTAATCCTAAGATGAGGAGTGGAATCAGAATATATAAGATCCATATGAAGTCCTCCCATGTTCTGGGTTCTTCCATAATCGGCGCTAGTGGAAGAATCTGCTGAGTCGTATCTTGATTAACGATGGTAGGAAAATTAACAAGAAGTGGGTTGACTTCAAGTTCCTGAAGTGTAGCTATTCTTCCATCTTTAAGTTTGACACTTGGATGCTGGAGAACGTATAATCCTGGATCCCAGAATGTGGCACTTAATGTATCGCTGTAGATATACTGCTTGCCATTCTGTGTGATCTTAGTCCTATTGATCTCATTAGAATTATCAAACGGTTTTTTCCAGTCTATGTCTGCTTGCTGCTCATCAGTCTGTGCTATAGAACCCATACCCATCGCTGGTGTAAGTGTATCAAAAACTGTAAAGTCAATGGACTGTATAAGATCGGGACGTGTCATCTGTAGAGAATAATAGATGTCCACCTGTCCTCCTATCTTGATACTATCATCAGAGAGCATGATGCGACTAACTATCTGAGCAGATGCGTCAGTCTGTAATAGTAATAATATGATAATTATCAGATACCTCAAGCTGATCTCTTTTTGAAAAACTGTAATAATAATTTGACATAATCATCCTGTGTATTAATGCTTATGTGGTCCGCTCGATATCTATTGAATGTCTCGTTGTAGTAATCATAATTATCGCTGAACCATTGTTGTAGCTTCTTTCTTACTGAAGCAGAACTTGTATCTATGATGACTTCTTCGTTAGTCTCAGCATCTATAGCTTCTATAAGTCCTATATTGGGGATGTCTTTCTCCATTCTATCATAGATATGCATACCTATGATATCGTGCCGTCTCGATGCGACAGATAGAGCAGGCTCATAACCTTGCGTCATAAAGTCTGATAGTACGAATACGATTGCTTTTTTCTTCTGTATGTTATTCAGATAGATCAATGCTTTCTCAAGGTCTGTACCCTTAGATACGGGCTCGAAAAATATGATCTCTCGTATGATTCGGAGGATATGTTTTTTACCTTTTTTAGGCGGTATGTACTTTTCTACTTGATCAGAGAATAATACAGCACCGACCTTATCATTATTAGTTATCGCAGAGAAGGCTATGACAGCACTGAGTTCAGCGATGAGTTCACTTTTAAACTGATTGACGGAGCCAAAAAATGAAGATCTACTAATATCTACCATCAGCATAACTGTCAATTCTCTATCTTCTTCGAATACTTTGATATGTGTATCGCCAGTACGAGCGGTGACATTCCAGTCTATATTTCTGATATCATCGCCATAATGATAATCTCTCACCTCAGAGAAGGACATACCTCTACCCTTGAAAGCACTGTGATATTCTCCTGAGAATATATGCTTACTGAGACCTTTGGTTTTGATCTCTATCTTACGGACTTTCTTGAGTATCTCTGAGGGATCCATTTTATACTATAAACCTAATTTTTAATTTTCCTTTACACCTTTACACCTTTACACCTTTACACCCTTACACCCTTACACCCTTACACCTTTACACCCTTACACCCTTACCTTATGGTACTTCTATAGTGTTGATTATTTTTTCTATGATCTGATCTTGTGTGATATTCTCTGCTTCGGCCTCATATGTCAATCCTAATCTATGACGCAGTACATCAGCACAGATATTACGTACATCATCAGGAATGACGAATCCTCTTCTATTCAAGAATGCTTGGGCCTTAGATGCCAGTGCAAGATTGATACTTGCTCTCGGTGATCCTCCGTAAGAGATCAGTGGCTTTAATTGCGAAAGGCCAAATTTCTCAGGATTACGTGTCGCAAATACGATATCTAATATATAGTTCTCGATCTTCTCATCCATATATACTTTTCTGACAAGTTCACGAGCTTTTATGATGACATCTGGCTTGACGACGGCGCTTATCTTTTGCATTGTCTCACCAGAGATTGTTCTCTGGACAATCATTCTTTCTTCTTCTCTATTAGGGTAGTCGATATTGACCTTAAGCATGAATCTATCTACCTGCGCCTCTGGGAGAGGGTACGTTCCTTCTTGCTCGATAGGATTCTGAGTTGCCAATACTAAGAATGGCTCTTCCAGCTTGCATGTTTCTTTGCCGATAGTTACTTGTCTTTCCTGCATAGACTCCAGAAGAGCGGACTGTACTTTAGCTGGAGCTCTATTGATCTCATCTGCCAGGATGAAATTGGCGAAAATCGGCCCTTTTCTTACATTAAACTCATTCAGGCCTGGATTATAGATCATCGTTCCGAGTATATCTGCTGGAAGAAGATCCGGAGTAAATTGTATTCTGCTGAATTTTGCATCAATAGCACCTGCCAATGTCTTAATAGAAAGTGTCTTAGCTAATCCTGGTAGACCTTCTAATAGTACATGACCCTTAGCTAATAATCCGAGCATAAGCCTCTGTATCATATACTGTTGGCCGACGATAACCTTGGATGTTGCATTATTGATGTCCTCTACAAAGGCACTATCTATCTGTATTTGTTGATTTAATGCTTCTATATCTACTGACGCCTGCATATTTTAATAATTATGATTGTAAATAATGTGGAAATGCAAAAATATATATGTCTGCTATATTATCGAAATCTAAAAGTACTGTTATCTGTTAATGAATTGTTTACATAAGTTACTTTCATTAACTAATATTGTTTTATGAAGATGAGATATATCGGAATATGTGTATTAATCTGTGTGTTAGCTAGCAATTTAGTCCATGGTCAGAGAGCAGAAAAATTAGAAATTGCTGCTGAGCAGATTAGTGAATTAAAAAACGGGACGTTACTTATAAAGCTTAATACCCAATCTGTAAGAATACAACATAGATTGAAGTCTGGCCAGAAGAAAAAAGCTCAGAAGCTGATCGACGAGATAGAGAAAGAGCAGAATGAAATTATCCAAGCCTTTAAAGAACACTATACTTTTAGTGATTATTATTTTTTCTATTCTGACAGTTCGCATGCTGTCATAGTCGAGCAGGATTATAGCCTACTTTTCAAAGAGAAGAATGCAAAATTGGACAGTATAGGTTCTATAGATAATCCATTTATCTTAGTGTTAGGTATACCACCTGGATACTCAACTGTAGATAGCTATAAATTTATACTACACGCCTCAGACAAAGAAGGCATAAAACCCGTATCTAAATTTATGCCTAAAGTATTTGGCACTCAGAAGAAATGGACTCTTTTCGCTAAGTATGATTTTGACAGATCTGTCAAAGGGATTCAGAATAGATTAGATTTTTATCATGATGAATTTCTATCGGATCTATAATTGATATTACAAGATGTGCTGCTATCTTATCATTTAATCGATGACTTTACACCTTATCTCTAAATATTAATTGCATTAGTACCATAATCAGTATTTTGTGAGATAACATGAATGCATTAGATACTATAAAAGAAGCCTTAGCTTCCATAAGAGCTAATTTTCTCAGAGCTGTCCTGACACTCTTGATTATTGCTGTAGGGATTACTTGCCTTGTGGGTATATTAACTGCTATAGATACTATTCTCTTCTCCATGAGTGATAGTTTTAACCGTATGGGTGCTAATACTTTTAATATTTATCCAAGTGGTGAGCGGATGAGAGGTAATAATAATGGTAAGGATATAAAAAAAGGGGATCCTATAGACTTCAGACAAGCTGTGGAGTTCAAGGAAGCGTATGGATATTCTGGTGCTAAGGTGGCTATCAGTACATTCTGTAAGTGGAATTCTACAGTGAAGTACAAAGACGAAAAAACCAATCCTAATATCAGATTAATCGGTATAGATGAGAATTATCTTTCTGCTTCTGCATATGAGATTGATCATGGAAGAAATTTCTCTGCAAGTGAGGTAGAGAACGGAGATCATAAGATCATATTGGGTGACGAATTAGTCAATACACTTTTTGATAAAAAGCCAGAAAAGGCTATCAATGAAACCGTACGTGTAGGTAATACACGTTATAAGGTGGTAGGGGTACTTAAGAGTAAAGGGTCTTCTATGAATGCTTCTAATGATAGGCGTGTATTCATACCTCTATTAAACGCAAAGCGCTATTATGGCTATACTGATAAGAATTATACTGTAATGACAGCAGTCAAAGATCCTACAGCTATAGAAGATGCTATAGCAAGTGCTACTGGAAGTATGAGAAATGTAAGAAACCTCAAGGCTGTAGAGGATAATGATTTTGAAATAAGAAAAAGTGATGGGATCTTAGAAACACTTAAAGACATCACTACAGAATTAAGGTTAGGAACCATCGCTATAGCTCTTATGACTCTCTTCGGAGCAGCCATAGGATTGATGAACATAATGTTAGTATCAGTGACTGAGAGAACCAGAGAGATCGGGATACGTAAGGCACTCGGTGCTACAAGATTTAATATCCTCTTTCAGTTTCTCATGGAGGCGGTAGTCATCACTATCCTTGGAGGTATTGTCGGTATTATCTTAGGTATTATAGTCGGATTTATAGTAGCCTTAGCCATTAAGGGTCGATTCGTTATACCATTTAACTGGATGTTACTGGGTATCGTAGTATGTGTCATAGTAGGTGTCATCTCTGGTCTATACCCGGCTATAAAAGCTTCTCGTCTTGATCCTATAGATGCACTCAGGTATGAGTAGCAATCATTCTTGATCTATTAGTGTCTCATCTTAAAAGTTATCAGTTTTTATAAGAATACCACTTATCGTCAGATAGTCAATACGATTCAAGTTTGGATTAATCACTGAGGGTGTGTCAAGTATAACTTTAGAGAATCCTTGATTGTCATATTATGATGGTACCACTGATGTGCACATGCAGCTGTATAGTGTCGCCTAAAAATGCGAATAGCCCAAGTTCTGTAACTCAGGCTATTTCGACTAAGGTCTCAAAATAAGAAAACTACGTCTTTATAAAGGCTCCAAAAAGGAGATATTAAGTTCTGTTATATGTGTAAAAGCTTGTCTTTTACTAAATTGAACTCTAAGGTATGCACTAAATTTGCAATAGTCTATTATATTAACAAAAAACTTATTAAAAAGTTTTCTATATGTATCATATTGGTCTATAGGTTGCAATACATAATGAATTATCTGTTATGAATGCATTTTGTGTAATAATCTAAGGTATTTTATTAAGCAATTTCAGCTATAGATATTGCGCTATTGAAGTGTTTTAACCTGAATTTTGTATTAGAAATGCAAATTCCACTCAATGGGTAGACGAAATCATTGTTAGCCAATGATTTGTCGTAGGTTAACCTCATACGAGCTTGATCGACTGTAGGAGCATCGTGTATGACATTTATTTTTAACCATTTAGTTTTGATTAAAACTTCTGAATAGCGCATTTAAGTTGCACAAATAAACTAAGTATTACTTAGTTTTATTACTAAGATTACTCTATAAATGAAAGTTATATTTGACATTGTACGTTATCGTCGTTACTACTCGAGAGTTCACTTTCCATACTTAAGAATTTGAGATTAATAACCAATTGACTTTTGTTGTTTTT
>CALLAG010000405.1 GCA_938002705.1 uncultured Saprospiraceae bacterium
TTAGAAATGCATAATCCACCCTATGGGTAGACGAAATCATTGTTAGCCAATGATTTGTCGTAGGTTAAGCTCATATGAGCCTGAATACTTTATAAGCTATTAACAATCAATCGTCGCCATCCCGATTGTAACATCGGGAAAAAACAAGTCAAATCAAAGGCTCAACTCTATGCCTCTCCCGCCACCCACCATGATTTGATATGGCTCAGCTTCACTAACATTCTCGATTAAAAAGACTCAGCTTTAATAGATTAAGGTTGTGATCCATAAGTAGGCTTAGTACCTAATAGCAGATAGTCGCATAAATATTGTTATAAAATTGAAGGATAGGGCACACCACTGAGTTTTATACCCTGTTCCTAAGCTTTACCAGATCTTTTCTTATCAGCTGCAGCTCATTCTTGAGGGTTTTTAGTTTGTTGAGATCTCTGATGTATTTTGATTGAGGTGAGACGGTGTAGTTTTTATCAGCCATAGCCAGTTTAGCACCATCGAGCTTGTATCCTTGTATTTTAACTAAGTCATATATCTTATTCACTACAAGTACATCTTCCTTAAGGAATCTTCTTACGCCTTTATTATTCTTCTGAGGATGCAACTCACTGAACTCCCCTTCCCAATACCTAATAAGGGAAGTCGCTACGCCAAACATCTTGGCTACTTCCCCTATCTTATAGTACCTTTTGGTCAATGATTGTGGATCTATCATGTTCTAAAATTAAGGAATAGAATCAAACTTTAAAAATATGTAGCCTGAGGCCTTATTTTATGAGGTCTATTATTATGCAATGTGAGGCCTATAAGCTCTTGTACTTGATAGCCTTAATATTAGCTGCAGTCAGCAGTTCTTAACTATGTATATATGTATAAATAGGAAATATCCCTCCCTCTTCTATTTATAAAGATCAGAAAAGCTCCAAAACTATGCTCTACCTCATATCAGCCTAAATATGGCGAATAACGCCAATATCAAAAAACATATTACAAATTGGTATAATGTTTGAATGTATAGCTTATGTATTATGAAAGGTTTGAATATAAACTTGTTTAAAAGTGTAAACAACAGATAGTCAAGCTTTTAGACATTTAAAAAATTATAATACATATTTTTCATTATTCATTTTTCATTTACAATACATTTTAAACTAACGTACAGAACACAAAAATTTTTAACCATGAAGAATTTAATTTTAACATGTGCCAATTTAAATATGAAAGCCTTTACGCTTTTCATGTTTACTTTTGTCGCATGTCTTAACCTCAGCGGCCAGACTGAATCGGTGACGATTACTTCTCCTGTAGACAATAGTAACTATTGTATAGAGCAGCAAGAAGAAGTTACCTTTATTGCTGTTGCCAGAGATGCAAGCAACACAGTTGTTTCATCCAGCTTATTACAATGGAACTGGGCCGGAGCCAATGGCTTCACCTCGTCTCAAGCACAACCGAGCATAACTGTTGATGAAATCGCCTATGATGGTGATTACATGGTTACAGTTAGTTTTCCTAATGGAGCAGTTGCAATGGACACCATTACATTAGTAGTAGAGCAGACTATCGAGTTAGAATGTCCAGCCACAGTAATAGTAACGCCTAATACAGCAGATGATGACTGTATTAAGACACTTAACTTTGAAGGATTAGATGTAGATGCAATTAATTGTACACCTACTAATAATGCTAACACAGATTTCGAATATGAATTCATATTTACATCTGAAGCTAATGCTGTTGTTCCAGCGACAAGTGGAGTAGTTACAGGAGATCTATCTGTAGGTGATAATTTAGGTAACGACTTGGTATATGCTGATTTACCATTTGGATTTCACCAGTTACAGTTTGATGTAACAGATCCGAGTGATGCAAATAATATCGTAGGTCAATGCCTTATAGAAGTCCAAGTATTAGAGAGTATCAATAACTTAGCTTGTAATGACTTGGTTAATGTTACTATGACTAATGAGTGTGAAGCTATACTTACACCTTCTATGATATTACAGGGTGATTATTGTTTTGATCAGTTTGGCATAGAAGCAGAGTTAGTCTCTAACCCTGCAGTTAATCAAAGCGGTACATCAAGTATTACAATAAGCCAGATAGGTACTTATAATGTAACAGTGACTGGTCAGTCAGGATTAAGCTGTTGGGGACAAGTTCTTGCAGAAGATAAGTCACTTCCGGATCTTGATTGTGATGATGTATCTATATTCTGTACAGAATTAGGTGAGGCTACACCCGGTAGTACTATAAGAGGATTTGATAGAGGATTAGTTAATGATATGATAGTACCTTCTACAGCTTCTGGCTCTGGAGTTGCTAGCATACCGTTTGACCTAACTGATATTTCTGGTCCAGTGACTAATATCGTGCTTAATTTTCATGCTGAATTAGAGGATGTAAGTGATTTAGAAGTATCACTTCAGTCTCCTAATGGAGCTGGTCCTGTAGTGCTTTTAGATTTGGATGAATTTACAGAATCTTGTGATGGATCTAATATTAATGTCTGTCTTTCAGATGCTGGTATTTTAGATTATGAGATGTTTGGTTCTCCAGTACACTGTAGAGAAACATTAAATTCTTTCATAGGAAGCTTTAAGCCTAAGAATGCTTTTAGTGGATTTTACTCTGAGGATGCAGCTAATCCTGCTTTAGGAGGCAATGCTAACATATGGAGATTAATAGTAACAAATACAAGTACGACTAATCCTATCAATATAGTAGAAGCAGATCTACAAGTAACAACTAATGAAGGTACATTCTTAACTTCTACAGAATTAATTAACTCTGTAGGTTGTGATAGTGCTCCGATTATTACATTCGAAGATGATGAAGTAGGGCAGGCTTGCGAGAATGATCTATGGACAGTAATAGAGAGAACATGGACTGTTACTAACCAGAATTCTGGTAGATCAGAGGATTGTGTACAGACTATAAACGTTAAGAAATTTACAACAGGAGAGATTATCTGGCCTAAAAGCTTTGATGGTTTAGATCAGGAAGCGTTGACATGTGAGAATGCTGGATTAGATACAGGTGCACCTATGTTACCTTTCGGTAGAGCATTAGGAGATTGTGGTAACTTCCAGATGACATCTGATGATCTATCATTTGCTATATGCGGACCGGTAGCAAGTAAGACAGTAAGAACATTTTCAGTATTAGACTGGTGTTCGGGTGATATAGTAGAATATGATCAAGTAATTAAGATAGAAGATAAAGAACCTATCGTAGCGACATGTTCTCCTGATGACTTAGCGCCTGCTGATGCAGATTTCTTTGAGAATAACTTAGGTATTGACTTATCATTAGTTGATAATATGCCATACTTAGCAAATACTTCTCCTGGAGCTTGTACAGGGACATGGAATTTTGTTCCACCATTGACTATAACAAATGCTTGTGATGATGATATTACATTTACACTATCATACAGATTAGCGGATCCAGCTAATCCACTATCACCTGATCCATTTGCTACATATATAGACGATAATGTTGTGTATGACGGTTCTGGTTACCCAGTGAGTATCACAGGATTACCAGGTAATCAATTTACATGGATAAGAATAGAGATGGAAGATGAGTGTGGTAATGAGGGTATATGTTTTAGTGAGGTATTCGTAAGAGATAACGTAAGACCTAATCCAGTATGTGTAGAATTTACAGTAGTAGCATTAGGAGATGATGGATGTGGTTTCTTACCAGCAGCATCAGTAGATAATAGAAGTTATGATAACTGTGGAGTTGAAGGATTCCAAGTGAGAAGATTAGGTACAGGTAACTTTGTAGATCAGTTAGAGTTATGTTGTACAGATTGTGCTAATGGTCCTATCATGGTGGAGTTATTAGTAACTGATGGAAGTGGTAACACGAATACATGTTCTGCAGAAGTAAGATTACAGGATAATATTCCTATTAGAATGGTATCTACACCACCGGCTAATGTAACATTCGATTGTGAGCAGAGTCCAGTGGACTTGACAGCACTAATTGCTGAAGAGGTTGCAAGATTTGATTTTGAAGATAATTGCGGATGGGATAATACACCAAGTACAGTATCAGTAACGGCAGACTCTCCTACGTCATTAGAGAGAGAAGGATGTGGTGCAGGAAGCGTAACAGTTAAGTATGATGTCACTGATAATTGTGGAATGCCAGTACCTGGATCTCCATTTAATCAGACATTCAGCTTTACTAATAGTTCATTGACAGATCCATCACAGTTTAATGTGACAAGATGGCCAGAGGATTTGATATTGACTAACTGTACAGGATTGACAGGATTAAATCCTGATGGATTAGAGAGCCAGTTTAATGCCGATAATATAATTGTGAATACAGGAGCTTGTAATGACTTAGCAATAGGACACGATGACTTAGTATTCTACAATGTAGATAACGCATGTCTTAAGATACTAAGAACTTGGACAGTAGTAGATTGGTGTATAGCTAATGCATCTACTAATACGCTTGAAGATGCAACAAGATCTTACACTCAAGAGATTAAGATTTTTGATACAAATGCACCTATTATAAGTGCAAGTAATGTAACAGCCTCAGATTCAGTAGGTGTTTGTTCTGCTAATGTAGAACTAATAGCAACAGTAGCTGATCCGTGTACAGATATGTTTGGTACTCAAGAGAATACAGTAACTTACACTATTACATTTGCTGATGGAACTACAGATTCTGGTACAGGATTAGATGCAAGTGGTACATATCCTATAGGAACAAGTACAGTATCATTCGTAGCAGAAGACCACTGTGGTAATGTAAGTGATCCTGTGAATGTAACAGTAACAGTGTTAGATGCTAAAGCACCGACACCTTACTGCTTAGGTTCTATCGTAACAGCTACTATGTCTAATGCAGGTGCAGTAGGCATATGGGCTGATGACTTTGACCTTGGAGGAGAAGATTCTTGTGATGACGATGTAGAAGTATACTTTGTGAGAAATGGAGTAGAGTCTACAAGTCTTGAGTTTGATTGTAATGATATTCCTAATGGAATCTCTACAACGATAGCATTAGAAGTACACTTCAGAGATGATGCAGGTAACTCTGATTTCTGTGTGGTATCATTATTACTACAAGATAATAACAGTGATGTATGTCCAGATGTTTCAGGGTCAAGGGTAGCAGGTAACGTACACACTGATGCTCATGAGAATATCGAGAACGTAATGGTAAGCCTACAAGGTAGCGATTACAATACTCAGATGATGACACTTGAAGATGGTAACTATGCTTTTGATCAGGTATTATTAGCTAATAACTACCAAGTAACAAGTGAGAAAGATGATCACGTATTGAACGGAATAAGTACATTAGATATACTTGTGATACAGAGACACATATTAGGAGCGAGTACATTTACGTCACCATACAAGGTGATCGCTGCTGATGTCAATAATGATGAGCTTATTACTGCGATAGATCTTATAACATTAAGAAAATTAATCTTAGGTTCTATCAATGAGCTTCCTAACGGCCAGACATCATGGAGATTCCCTAACGAAGGGCAGAGATTCGTAGATGAGTTAAGACCTTTCCCTTACACAGAAGCGATCGACATAACTGGTCTTAGTGCAGATATGTATGATCAGAACTTTGTAGGAGTTAAGATCGGTGATGTAAATGGCAGTGCAGTGGTTAACAGTTTTAACAATGACCCTGAACTCGATAAGAGATCTAATAGTACATTATCACTTGCAGTAGTAGATCAGGATATGGTAAGAGGAGAGCAAGTAAGGATACCAGTATATGCTGACAATATGAATGATATCGCAGGATTCCAGCATACATTAAATTTTGATGCAACTGCAATGACATTAGTTAGCGTAGAAGCAGGAGAGCTTAATATTACAGATGAGAATGTAGCTTACTACAATGCTAATAATGGTAGCATAGCGATCTCATGGAATGAGATAGATGGTGTATATGCAGATTCAGATGCAGTATTATTTGAGTTAGTATTTGATGTAAATCAGAATACAACTTTAGCTAAGAATCTATATATCAACTCAGGTATGACTAAAGCAGAAGCTTATACATCTGACCTTGATATATTAAATGTAGACTTGAATATAAGAGGAATAGAAAGTACAGAATTCGTTCTATACCAGAACGTACCGAATCCGTTCTCTAATAATACAGAGATACAGTTCTCACTTCCAGAAGGTGGTGATGTAACGTTCTCAGTATACGATCTTAATGGAAGAGAGATACTTAGAGAAACGAATACCTACACTAAAGGAAGTAACACAATCACACTTAATGGTGATAAGTTACAATCCACAAGTGTGATGTACTACACGCTGGAGTCAGCATACGGTACAGCAAGTAAGAAAATGATACAAATACGTTAGTGCTAATTTGTATAATGATAAGCCGTGCAGTCGTCAGATTGCACGGCTTTTTTATTTGGTGCACCTCTGTATTGATTAAGGTTCATTTTGATAAAAAAATCATCAAGGATGAAAAGGTCCTTTAAAAAAAGGGTTACCTCTGAATATAATACAATACAAGCTGACATACAAAGGATAGGTTAAGCTCATACGAGCCTGATCGACTGTAGGAGTATTGTGCCTGACATTTATTAGGAACCATTCAGGTTTTCATTAAAACTTCATAAGTTATTAAAAATTAATTGTCTGTTATAGTTTAGATTTTCTATCGCATATTACGGGTTAGAACGATGGGTGACAGCCCGTAGCATCTAAAGATTCGTGTCAAAGAATCTTGTAAGTATAATATACTGACCTGTAGCATCTATAGCCATCTATATTTACATCAATAATTACTTAAGAAGTATTCTACATACTTATGTATCTGAGTCCCCAGATAATAAGGTAGATTCATGAGTATAAATTTTTTCTTTTTAGTAGGTGTCACGTGTTCTTCTACAGAGAAGACACCACCGTATATTCTAATAGCGTAAGGATGATCTGTCGCCTCGATGAACTGATGTAAGGATCTTAATTTTCCATAACTGCCAGACTTTATTTCTATCGGTATGATCTTGTCTTGATAATTTATTATGATGTCAACTTCTGCTGAAGATTGTTTTTTCTCACGTACCCAGAAGTGGGGCTTGTGGTAGCTGAGTGTTTGTAAGGATATTAATTCTTGAGTGATTATATGTGGTATAATCTTACCTCTGTAGGCTTTACTCAAGTCTGAATAAGAGAGCAGGTCACCCTGTATTTTGAGATCATAATTAACTAAGCCTGTATCAAGAAACTGCATACGAGGTGATTTCTTGATGTCAGGTAGGATAGGAGAGGATATACTCGTACTGGGGTAGATGAGCTGTATGACTTTCGCATCATTTAGGCTTCTGAATGCATCTGCAACCTCACGAGACCCGTAGGTAGAATTACCAAATTTTTGAAATGTGATCCTTTGATCTACATAGAGATGTGCTACTGAGATAATATGTTTAAGTACTTTTCTTTCCGTAGGATTAGTCGTATACTTTCCGATGTCATCTTTATACGTAGCCCATATACTTTCGTACACAGGAGGGAGATCAGCGACATTATTATTCTCCATATAAGTTCTGATCACTTCAGGCATACCTCCTATTATTGTATAAGTGTTAAATAAGTCCATCAACACATTATGGCTAGACGGCTGAGGAGGTAGTTGGTGTAATGCCTTTGCTGCTAGATTATATCCAGCAGCCATAAGAAATTCTTCAAAATTTAGTGGATGCAGGTACATATACTCGATCCTGCCTACTGGAAATTTATGAACCTCTCCCAATGCAAATTCGAGAAGTGATCCAGCGGCTATAACATGAAGTTCAGGTATTTCCTCATAGAAATATCTAAGTAGACTTATCGCCTGAGGCGACTCCTGTATCTCATCTATGAATAGAAGCGTCTTAAGCTTCTTATTAGGTTTTATATTATATGCTAAGAACAAAGCATCTTTTATGTCCTGTACGCTATTATACTGTTCAAAAAATAATAAGTCCTTTGCTTTTTCAAGATTCAGAGTAATATTTTGATCATATGTCGTTGCGAGCGATTGCACAATAGTAGTTTTACCTACCTGCCTTGCTCCTCTAAGTATGAGTGGTTTCCTGTTGACTTTCTCCTTCCATCTAAGTAATGCATTGAATGCCAGTCTTTTAAGTTTCATGATAGTACGTGTTTGTCACAAAGTCAGGGTAAATGTATGTAATATTTGTCACAAAGTAAGGGCAATTATATCCATAATTTGTAACAAAGTCAGGGTAATTATGACCTACACCCATTCAGATAGCCTTTGATTTAGGTATAAATAAGCAAAGAGTCAGGGTAACCTTAGCATAATTGTGTAACAAAGTCAAGGCAATTAATTCAAATATTTGTCACATAGTCAGGGCAAGTAGACCTATTCACCATTTTGAGCATAGTCTATATGTTATTTCGAACTTGTGTAGAAATCTTCAGTAGCGATATGATAAAGTACATATAAATCTTATTTAAGTAACAATGCCCGTCAAGATCTCATCTTAGTGTGGATAAGTCCTATATTTAATTAACACGCTAAGAGTCTATAAAGGACCATATTGCAAAACATCTGAAAGGTTAAAGCTAAGTACAGAAACCCTACCTACTTAGATTCAATCTAAATAAGAGCATCGCCTGTAAGCCTAATTTGTTTCCATCCTTATAATGCTCAAAAGA
>CALLAG010000406.1 GCA_938002705.1 uncultured Saprospiraceae bacterium
AACTATGTCTATAATGGCGACTATGGCCACTACAGATAGCGGCTACTATCTGTATCTGATATTAGTGGTGTCTTATGGTATTATAATGACCACAGAATTATTAGGGTCACTCTATAATGAAAATCATACTGATAATGTATCGGACTCTTGTGTATCACTAAGGCAATCTGATCATCATTACTCGTCCTCTAAGAAATATCAAGCATCATATAATAACAACAAGGTAAGACAGGTTCCTCTGGTATGTCTTAGGAGTAAGTCAGAAGCTATTGTTTCTCCAGTTTGGTCTAACTTAATAAATCATAGAATATAGATGAAAGCGATATTGTACACAGGCGTTATATTGATTATATCAATGATGGTATCATCTTGTATGACAGATAATACGCCACCAGTAGTTGTAGAAAGTATTTTGGGTGAGTGGAAAGTAGTAGATGCTTACAGAAATAAGAGACAAACGAAATTGCTCAATAAAGCAGTCGTAACCATCACAGATACTACTTTCATGACAGATATACCTCCTAATAATGGTCCTGTGAGATACGCTTATCATGCTAATGAGATAAGCTTACTCAACGATAGTAAGATCTCATACAAGGTACATTCATTACAGAATGATACCATGGTATTACTGACAGAATTACAAGATTTTGAGTTTAAGTTAATATTAGCTAAGCAAATAGATAGTGATGAGAAATAAGCTCATACTTGTAGTCGCTCTATTTTGCATAAGCTTAAGCTGTTATGGAATTAATGTAAGCGTAGCTACTCAGATGTTCCGTAATGATAATCAGAGTTACATAGAGATATACTCGAGAATTATCTCTGATTCTGTCCAGTACGCCTCTGAAGATACATCAAGTCAACAGTCTCATGCGAGCATAGAATATACTATCATATTTAAGCAAGCTGACTCTATCGTGATAGCAGATAGGTACAAGATCAACAGTCCTACATTGGCAACAAAAAAAGACTTCTTTGATCTAAAACGATTTAGTCTTCAAGATGGAGAGTATGCTATCGATCTGCAATATGTGGATCTAAATAATATAACTGATACACTGTTATACTCTGAGATAATTACCGTAGAGTCGCATCCTAATAAAGTCCAAGTCTCTGATGTGCTCTTGATGCCAGCTGTAGAAAATAGCAATACCAAGTATAGTTTTGAGAAATCAGGTTTCTTCTATGAGCCGCTCTGCTATGATCTTGTAGGTAAAGAACAGCAGAACTTATATATGTACATAGAGCTATATAATCAAGAGAAGATTCTGGACGAGGAATTCTACATTAAGTATTATCCTATCGATATAGACGCTACTGCCGCGATAGATAATCAGATTCCAGCTGCCTACAAGAAAATGACGCCAGACAAAAGTTCTGCCGTATTACTTAATTACGATTGCTCTAATCTGGGCTCGGGTAATTATGTTATGTATATAGAAGTACATAAGAAAGATAAGACCTTAGTAGCTCAGGTAGAAAAGACATTTTCAGTATATCACCCATTAGTAGATTATAAGATACTGTATGAAGGTGATAAAGTATTCGAGACATCGTTCGTCCAGTTCTTGGACGAAGAAAGTGTAGAGTATGGCCTTAAAGCGATATATCCACGAGTGGGTAACCATATGACTGAGACACTTAATCAGATAATATCATCAAAGGATATCAGATCTAAGCGGTATTTTCTATTCAGTTATTGGAATAACTTCTCCGATGATCCTAAGGCTATATACGATCAATATATGGAAGTCGCCAAGGCTATAGATCTCAGATATGCTAATAATGTAGGTCATGGGTTTGAGTCGGATAGAGGATATTATTTCCTCAAGTATGGCCGACCAGATAATATTGTAAGCGTAGAAGATGAACCCTCAGCACCACCATACGAGATATGGATATATAACTATATGCCGGAGACACAAGAGACTAATGTGAGATTCTTATTCTACAACCCTTCGCTTGTAGCTAATGATTATCAGTTACTGCACTCGACATGTAGGGGAGAGAGACATAATCCCAGATGGGAAGTGGACCTTTATTTCGATGATAACTTAGGAGGTCAGAATGAGAATTATCTTGATGCGAGGACTACGGAAGATAATTTTAATAGAAATGCGAAGCGTTACTTCTCAGATATGTAATGCAAGATTCATTATCCATATCTCTCATCCAGCTACACCAGATCTGGCACGACGCCGAAGCTAATCTGACCACAGCACAGTCTGAAATAGCCAAAATATTAGAAGCAGATATAGTAGTCCTCCCAGAGATGTGGGCCTCAGGATTTACGATGTATGCCCATAAGAACTATCAGCATACAGCAGAAGCATTAAGACTAATGAAAGAATGGAGTGTCGACTTAGATGCATGCGTTATAGCTAGTCTGATAACTAAAGTAGAAGACCAATATTATAATAGATTATATGCAATTGTAGGCGGCGAGATAATCACTACTTATGACAAGAAGCACTTATTCAGACATTCTGGAGAGGATCGTTTTTTTGAGCCAGGTGATAAGAAATCTATAATTACTTATAAAGGCTGGAAGTTGAACTTGAATATTTGTTATGATCTGAGGTTTCCAGTTTGGTGCCGTAATCTTGAAGATTTTGACATACAGTTATTCACCGCTAACTGGCCTGATAAGAGAATCTCTGCTTGGGATACACTCTTACGTGCCCGTGCCATAGAGAATCAATGTTATGTACTCGGTACTAATTGTTATGGCAATGATGTATGGGGTAATAGTTACGCTGGGCATACGGCAATAGTCGATTATAATGGAGCAGTAGTGAGTAGCTTAAGTGATACGAGTGGTATTGTTTCCGCTACTATTAATAAGGAGGCGCTTATGCAATTTCGCGAGTCACTGCCTTTTCTCAGAGATAGAGATCGCTTTACACTTGGTTAAGCTAAGTCTAACGAAGACTTAGCTTAATGTATATGGGGCTTTGTACGTGCACTCTTTTATTATGATAAGAATTATGGTAAGTAAAATACTGTAAAAGCCTTTAGGGTATCTCTATCTACTACATTCTTGGCTGAACAGAAAAGTGAAATTTTCTTAAGCGGATATAATGAACATATACTGCGTTGTTCATCAGTCATTTAGCGAAGGCTATAATCCCTCTTCTCGCCTTGTCTATATCCATTCTATTCTACTTTCAACTTAAGAGGCAGTAAATAGAAGTACCCTTTATTTTAAACGAAGCCAAAATGGATATCTTATAGTAACTCACCATAGCGACAAAGTATCTTATTGTCTTATATATGGATCTATAGAACTGCGATACTTAATCATTTATAAGTACTTTTGAGCTTCTAACCAATGGATCCATTTCAATAAAAATATACTTAAGTCAATGGTAATCAAAAGAATAGCGTTATCTCTTGTAATCTGCATGTTGTGTGTATTGATGTCGAGTAGTATAAATGCTCAAGAAGGAAGTATCAGAGGGCACATCTATGATGCTAAAAGTGGAGAAGCAGTGGCATTTGCTAATGTGATCTTAGACGGCACTAACTATGGAACGACCACTGATGTAGAGGGATTCTTTACACTTGCGGGAGTACCAGTAGGAGATTACACTTTGAGTTCCAGTTTTGTAGGATATGAAGAGATATCTACGCCAATAACTGTCCAAAAGTCCAATATCAACTATTATAAAATCAATCTTGATCAGACCGCCGTAAGTCTTGGATCTATTGATATCACAGCTACTCGTACCCAAGATAGAACAGAGGTAAGAGTATCCAAATTACAGGTCAGTAAGAAGCAGATAAAAGCATTGCCATCGACTGGTGGAGATGCAGATATAATACAGTACCTGCAAGTGCTACCAGGAATAATATCTACGGGTGACCAAGGTGGACAATTATTTATCAGAGGTGGATCTCCTGTGCAGAATAAGATCCTACTTGATGGTCTGACGATATACAATCCATTTCATAGTATAGGTTTCTATTCTACATTTGAGACAGAGCTTATACGTAATGTAGATGTACTGACGGGAGGATTTAATGCAGAGCATGGAGGACGTATATCTGCAATCGTTGATATCACTACCAGAGAAGGTAGCTCCAAGCGTATTGGAGGTCAGTTATCAGCTAGTCCATTTATGGTAAAAGGGCTTATCGAAGGTCCTATCGCTAAGCTGAAAGATGATCAAGGAAGTGCATCATTTGTACTTACAACTAAAAAGTCTATCATAGATCAATCGTCTAAGCAACTATACTCTTACGCTAGTGTCAATGATACGATAGGATTGCCATTTTCATTTACAGATACATATGGTAAGTTATCATTCGTAACTTCTAATGGTAGTAAATTTCACTTGTTCGGATTTAATTTCGATGATCAATATAGTAATCCGCTGGTTTCTAAGATCGATTGGAATAACAATGGTGGGGGATTGACTTTTGATCTATTGCCTAATGCAAGTTCATTAACATTTGGTGGACTTATAGGATTTAGCTCATACAGTATCGGTATAGAAGAAGCTGATGAAGCGCCTCGTAGTTCACTTATCAGAGAGTATGTATTAGCGCTTAACTTTAATTATTTTGGGACAGATTACTCACTGAAGTATGGGATAGAAGGCAAGAGTATAAGAACAGAATTTGATTTTACTAATCCATTCGGTATTGGACTTGATCAGACGCAGAGTACGACAGAGCTTTCAGGATTTTTGACTTTCAGAAAGTCATGGGAGAAGGTCGTCTTTGAGCCAGGAATAAGAATGCAGTACTACGCATCATTAGGGGATTTCTCACCAGAACCGAGACTCGGTGTCAAGTGGAATATCACCGATAATACAAGGCTCAAGGGTGCAGCAGGTATATATACTCAGAATCTTATCTCAGTAAGTAATGAGAGAGATGTGGTCAACTTATTTAGTGGTTTCATATCAGGCCCCGAGTCACAATTTGCTGATACTGAGGGTAATCCAGTAGATAGTAAGCTACAGACATCACGACATGGCGTATTAGGTATAGAGCAGGATATTACTAATAACCTACAGGTAAATGTAGAGGGATATATCAAGGATTTTCCGCAGATTGTTGTCGTCAATAGAAATAAGACAGAGTTTTCGCAAGCAGATTATACAACTGAGACAGGCGAAGCTTATGGCATAGACTTCTCCGCTAAGTATGAGACATCAAAATTGTATGTATGGGCGACTTATTCGATGGGTTTTGTCAATAGATTTGATGGAGAGCAGACTTACCCCACAATATTTGATAGGAGACATAATGTTAATTTCTTAGCGACTTACACATTAGGTTACAAGAAAGATTGGCTATTAAGTGCAAGATGGAATATGGGGTCTGGATTTCCATTCACAAAAACACAAGGATTCTTTAATCAGATACCATTCTCAGGGGGTATAGCAACTGACTACGCTACTGATAATCAAGATAATGTAGGCATTATATACTCTGACGAAAGAAACGGTGGTAGACTCCCATATTACCATAGGCTCGATCTTTCTGTACAGAAAAATTTTACATTCTCAGACTATGCTAATCTGGAGGTTGTATTAGGTGTGAGTAATGCTTACGACAGAGATAATATATTCTATTTTGATAGAGTAAGATTCGATAGGGTAAACCAATTGCCTATAATTCCGTCATTGGGTGTTAGATTTAACTATTAAATCTTATTACTATTTCGACGATAATTAGCGCTATTTAGATCATATATTTTACTTTTGTTACAAAAATTAGACAATCATGATTGAAGGATTCGATAGACTTGATGAAGCACAGTTTAAGGTTCTTAAGGACGCTATAGCTTGGATTACAGCACTTATAGCGGGAGCAGATGGACAGATAGATAGAGAAGAGACAGAATGGGCTGAAAAGCTAACTAAGATAAGGTCATACGCTAATCCTAATGTATTGACACCTTTCTACAAAGAAGTGGGTGTAGACTTTCATGAAAACTTAGAGTCTACTTTAGATTCTCTACCTATAGGAAAAAAAGAAAGAGAAAAAATTCTCAACGATAAGCTGGCTCAAGTTAATGATGTGATGCCACTACTGGATAACTCTGTAGCTTATGAGCTATACAACTCTTATCTATCTTTTGCTAAGCACGTAGCGCAGCATTCAGGAGGCTTCTTGGGCTTCTTTAGTATCGATAAGGAAGAGAGTCATCTTATGCACCTATCTTCTATAGATCCTATAGAATTAGACGAGGAAGAAGAAGAATAAGACTTTTCTCTACACTGCAATGTTTTCCACTATTGTGGATAATAAGTCCTAATTCGGAATCATCGATTGCTTACCTTTCGGCTACTTAAAAATCTAATAGCAGAATGATTAATTATCAAGAGGTAGCCATAGATGGGTTGTCCATACACAGTATCGGTAATAAAGTAAGAGAAGAAGCGCTCATACTTACGGATGACCCCGTAAGCCTGCACGAACCCCACCTTACAGGCATTATCAAGAAGTATTTCTTTCACAGCTTCAAGACGCCGGAGTTTTTCTGTTTTGAGCCAGTAGGACCTATACTTGAGAATAATGTGATATATAGAACTGTAGCATCTGTATTCGATGGCAGTACTGAGATCCATGAGGCATCTAAGATCATAGCAGAACACCTGTATAACCAAAGTACAGCAAGTAATATACTCGCGGGTGACCTCATGATAGCACTTATAGAAGATGTCGTCGTAGAAGATGAGATGGTATCAGCTATAGGCATCTACAAGTCAGAGCAGAAAGATGACTTTATCAAGCTATTGCTACAGAACAAAGAATATAATCTATCAGCCGATAAAGGTATCAATATCAATAAGTTAGATAAGGCTTGCTTAATCTTTAATTCTAATAAAAGTGATGGCTATAAGGTCTTAGTTACAGATAAGAAGAAGCTCAATGGAGAGGCACATTACTGGCTCAGGGACTTCCTCTGTGTAGCTCATAGAGAAGATGATTATAATAATACAACTGTCTATATACAAGCGACTAAGGCATTTATAGATGAGAAATTAAAGGATGAGTTTGACTTAGGTAGTGAGGTGGAATCTGCATTTCTTGAGAATTCTAAGGACTACTTCGACAGTAATGAGAACTTTGATGAAGGGGAGTACCTAAGCAAAGTATTCAATGACGAAAAGGTCGTCAATGCCTTTGACGAATTCAAGCAAGACCGTAGCCTTAATCTGAAAAACACATTCGATATATCAACTCCGGCTGTCAAGAAAAACGCGAGCGTATTCAAGTCTGTCATTAAGTTAGATAAGAACTTCCATATATACGTACATGGCAAGAGGGAACTTATAGAAAAAGGCACTGACGAGGACGGAAGAAAATTCTACAAGCTCTACTACGACGAAGAGACAACATAGCAGATAAGAAAGAGAATTCTATGATAGAGTTATATACAATAACTACTGCTCATCATTGATAGCTTCAAGGTATCGCTGATCGGCATATCTATTAATTGTGTTATGTGTTCTGATATTTTCAGATTCTTCTATGATAGCGTCTAGCTTATCTAACTGGTCAGAATCCTTGTAGATCTTAATAGCGAGGATGTTGTTATTGAATACCTTCTGAGGGTTATTTTTTTTCACCCAGTGCTCCTTAGCTAATAATAGGTGTTGCTCAGCGGCATCATACCTTTCAGCTATATAGTTAGTCGTGGCTATATTATGTTCTGTTATAGCGATGCCGTCATAGTTGTTTTGGCGACCAAAAATTATCAATGCTTCATTAAGACTCCGGTAAGCTTGTCTGAACTGAAAAGTCTCAGCTTGTAGCAGTCCAAGGTCTTTGAGTAAATTAGCTTGCTGTAGGAAGTCTTTTTCTTTTTTCCAATGTGATAATGCTTTCAGACCATAATCCACGGCTGCATTCTTGTTCTTGAGGCCATCTCTATACAGGTTAGATATATTAGTGTAGAGGACAGCTGCTGACTTGTGATCTTCATTAGATTCATGTATGGACACTGCCTGCCTGAAAGCATCTATGGCTACTTGATGATTATTATTGTAGTTTTTGTAACCTATAGTTTCTAGTTCTTTAGTTGTCATATTAGGATTGATGACAACTTTATTCTCAGTATTTTCTGCTGGTAGGGTAGATTCTTCCGTATGCTTGGTAACTTCTTGCTTACAAGTTATCGTCGTCATACAGATTAGTATCACCATAGAATAATATCGTAGATTCATTATCGCTTTTTTTTTACAATTGATAAGTCGGATAAATATAGTAATACAATCACTACTTTTGGAGTTAAGTATTGAAGTGAATTAATAACGTAATGTTAATTACCTATGCAACTCATTGAAGAATATCTCTTCATAAAACGTAATGTCGTCCATGGTCCTATAGCACTCGATGTGTCGATGGACTCTCAGGTCTTTGAGTATGATATTTCATATAGATCTGTACTCGGAGACGTTACATATAATATTAAGCTTGGTTTTTAGAAGAAAAACACCTCATAGTAATGAATAAAGATATCTGGAAATCCTTAGTAGGTGTAATTATAGGCGCAATATTTATGTACTTGACGCTCAAGGATACCCCACTTGATGACATCGTGACTAACCTTAAGGCTTCTAAGCCACTATGGATCATAGTGTCGGGTATTATATTAGGTTTTGTTTTTCTTTTTCGTGCCTTACGATGGAATGTGATGCTCGATAATATCGGGTACAAAATTAAAGATTCTCATATTCTCTATTATACCCTCTATGGATATCTCCTTAATTCATTTACACCAAAATTCGGAGAAGTGCTCCGCTGTACTGCGCTTGCTAAAGATGCGGATATCCCTGTACCGGCAAGTTTAGGGTCAGTGATCATGGAGCGTGTATATGATATTGTAGTCTTATTAATAGGATTATCGATTGTAGGATTGATGGAAGCGGAACGGCTTGGAGATTTGTTCGGTGAGGCTTATGGCTTTGTCCAAGAACAATTTTTAGGTAGTACGACGAATCTTATAATAGCAGGAGTGATAGGCTTCTTATCGCTTGTCGTTATGATAATGGTACTTAAGAAAATACAGTTATTCCATAAGGTTAAAGGCTTCGTCACAGAATTAATGCAGAGCGTACTCTCAAGTATAAAGATGAAACGATTCCCTATCTTTCTCATGCATACCATCATCATATGGATATTACTCGTCCTACTTAATTATGTATTCTTACTGGCGATACCACAGACTGCGGAGCTTAATATCTACTTTGCTGTGATCATACTATTCGTAGGAGCTATAGGGTGGGCACTACCATCGCCTAATGGAATAGGGACGACCCACTTTATCATCTTACAGTTGTTCCTCGTATTCGGCCTATCAGAAGCAGGCGCAGTAACCTTCGGCCTATTGTCTAATGGATTAATATTGATCTATACGATACTATACGGATTAGTGGCTATTGGGATTAAGGCTTTTGGTGGTAAATGGCAGCCGGTAAGGGAGTAGTTTTTATATTTTGGTTAGAATAATGTCCGTCAGTATAAATCGTGTTATCATGGTAGGGTAGATATGCTATTACCTTCTGATGTTTAGGCTGTGTGCTTTGTGTTTTACTTCCTGTTGAGTGTGTAATATAAAGTTGATCCAATGTTAGTATTTATATCTACCCGAAATCTACCACTGTAGTGATTGACTATTTTTTTTACTGATAGCTAATCCAATTTCATTACCAGTGTTCTGCTACACGGCATCATTGGTACCAATTAAGAAGAGATCAAATATTTTTGGACTCATAGAACCTGGAATCCCTCCAGAATTTACTCTTTGCTTAGTCGCTAATTATTACAAACGGGATGATTACCTGTACTCAACTAAATCTTAATGACCTTGGCAGTTGTTACTCTGCCCATAGAATAGATCTTTATTAAATATACACCTGAGTTCAAATGAGATATATCTGTAGAAAGTGATCTTGAGTTTGTATTACGATTAAAGACCTCTTGTCCACTAACATTGAATATGCTCACTTGGTCTACAAGTGTTTCTGAAGTGATGGTTATTTCGTTAATGACTGGGTTCGGAAAGATGCTGATGTTCTGCGGCTCAGCTTCAGTGGTACTGAGGACTAACTCGCAATCTCCAAAATAAAATTGAGCTACTGTCTCTATGCGTGAATTATCTGGGTTTTGTAATTCGATACGTTCTATAGCTTCTACTGATGAGAAGCCAACGAACTGAGCGATATTACTTGCGTCATAAGTAACTGTTTGTAGTAAGTCTGTCGACACGCCATATATTCTCATATCTATTGCTCCTTCACCTATGGGTGAGTATAAGTCGAATGCTATATTATGTACAGGATTAACTCCGGTAAAGAGCACATGAGTAGAAGAGAAAAAATTGTTTGATGATATTCCCGGATCTGGAAGACCAAAGAAAGGACCACTATTTATATAAATCATTGTAGCTCCTACACTGGCACCACTATTTGTAAAAATTACGCCTTCTTGTATTTCTCCAGCAGGAAAACATTCTCCCTCCAGCGAACTGACAGCTGTTCCGCATCGTAAGAAATCATCAACAGGTCCTCCTTCAAAATCTTCAAATGTAAGCGAACCAGGATTAGGACATACTGCTAAAAATGTATCCAGCGTTGTATAAAATACAATAGAGTCTTGCTGAGCTACAAGGGATAAAGTAGACTGCAAAAAAAGTAAAGTTAAAAATGTAACCTTGTTCATATTTAAGAATCTTTGGTCAAATGTAATACGTATTTTTCATTTTGTCATCTGCTGCACATCCAGCTTCCATTGTTTTTAATAAAATTTGTTTGATCCGTCAGGAATTAATTTCTTCAACGTAAGCATTAGAATTTTGTTTGTAATCTTTCTTATACCCATTATCTTTCTCGCTGAATTTCAAAAAATTTGCTGTACAAACTGTGATCTCGCTTTTCCATTATTTGGAATGCGTTTAAGATTGCAATAATCGATAAGCTTACCTAAGTCAACTTCAATATCAACAACTTTAAGCCCTTGGGCGATTAAACCTTTTTTAGCTTTTAAATAATCTCTATGCCAATCACTCCAAGAGTCATGCATGCTCTCTTTGTCTTCAATAATTTCAAGGAGTCTTTTCCAATCTTCCTTACGGTAGTATGCAATTTTTACGCCTATCATTTGTTTAATTTTTTTATACGATATAACGGTAGTTCGTGAAAGTACCGTTTCTTAAAAGTAATAAAAAATGTACGATACTACATGAGAGCTATTTGTTATCGTTTACTGGAAGAGGATAATGTAAAATGAAATGTGGAGCCATGTGGCTCAACCTTAACCCAAATGTCACCACCATAATATGAGATAATTTTTTTGCAAATCGCTAAACCAATTCCGTTACCAGAATTTTTATCCGAAGAAGAGAATAGATCAAATAGAGTAGGTAATATGTAATCCGGGATGCCTCCAGAATTATCCGATACTATAATTTCATATAGCTCATGATTCTGAATCCTATAATCTATAGTGATTATAGAATCGTTTTCTGTTTTGTTATGTACGATACTATTCTTTATCAAATTTTGAAAAAGTGGAATCAGTAACGATTGGTGACCACTTACTGTCGGAAGGTTTTTTGCTATAATTATTTGAGATCGAGACTTGCTTGTCATGTCAAATAGTAATGACTTAACTTTTTCCACAATGACATTTAGGTCAACGGGTTCTTCTGCAGGAAGATTGGTTCCAATTTTAGATAAGTTAAGCAAGTCATCTATCATCGTAGATAATTGACTTACACTTGAAGTAATAAAATTCAAATACTCAATACTTTTATCATCAAAATCGCTGTGTGACCTCTTTAATAGTAATGCGAATGAACTGGCTGTTCGAATTGGGGCTTTAAGATCGTGTGCAGCGACTGCAGCAAAATTTTCTAAGTATTTAATTGTTTCGTTCTGGTTGAGTATAGCCGTATGCAGTTGTTTGTTTTTGTTTGTGATTATCTCATTAAGTTTGGCAATCTTTTTCTTTTTTTTCTGAATATAGAATAAAATGAATGTTATAAGTGTAATGAGGCATAGAGCACCGATTAAGGTACTATAAAGTTTATTTCTTTCTCTTTTTCTCTCGTCTATTTCTCTTTCAGTTGTTTGCTTATATGTATTAGCCTCCTCTAATAAATTTGCTGCTAACCTTATGTCTGCCTGCTTGTCAAAATCCTCAGCGGTACTGTTTTTATTAAATTTGCTCAAGTAGAGGTAAGCATTTTCATAGTCTTCTCTCGCATGATATAAGTTAGATAGGTCTTGATTCAACTTTGGATTTGGAATGTATGTCTCTACATCTATAGCCATCCTATAATATTTCTCTGCTGCGTCGTATTCCTTATTTTCAATATAACAATCCGCAATGCCAACATAGCTATCATGGACACCTTTAGTGTCGTCTTTTTCATTGGAGATTGTAAGTCCTTTCTTGAAATAGTAAATAGCCGAATCTTGCTTATTAGTCATTAAATAAGCATTACCTAGACTATTGTACAAATAACCTATCTCAGAATTTTTTTCATCTTCCTTTTGATTTATTACCTTGACACATAACCCTATGCATTCTTCATAGTTTTCTATTTGCGAATAACTATCAATCAAGCCGTAGTAGCTGTAATTCTTTATTTTGTCATAGCCTTGGTCAATTGCCACATTGATATTCTGAGAAAAAAGATCAATAGCTTTTTTATGTTCTCCAATTTTATTGTAGGCTACTCCTAAATCTATGCTGTATTGCAGAAATTTCATATCAAGCGAATCCACAAATGACAGACTGACTTCATAGCTTTTAAGAGCGGTTAGAATATTACCCTTATTCATGTTATAATAGCCCCATAAATTATAATAATATGCTTTCGACAGATTTTTGTCCGAGTTTATAAATGATTGTTTTGCTTTATTGATATATAAATTGAATTGTTCGTTGTGTCCAGTCAGATATGCTCTTTCTGCTATTTTTGTGTAGTACAATATTTTGTCTACTTCTTTACCTAATTTATGGGTGTTCGCTTGTATAAGTGAGTCTGCAAATTGGCTGTGCTTATCTTTATATAAGGAGAATATGGCAGTGGTGATATTATTCATTCCATCCTTCTCCTCAAGTCTACAAGCACCCATGATTTTTTCAGCATATACTTTAGTAGAATCTAAGTTTTTTTCCGAAGAATATATTTCAAATATCGAATTCAGGATTGAGCATCTCGATGATTCTGTAATCTTTAGACTTAGCTCTGACTTAAGACTATCTATGTTAGATGCATGGAGAGTGTTATTATATAATAATACCAGAATAGAGATAATGTATAATGATCGAAAATGAAAATTTATATTTTTTGATTTAACTTTTTTCATTTAATAATTAGTGTATTGGTTGTAATGTTTTGTTAATTGTCTACAATTATGTTTAGTTTTTTCAATATATAATAACTCATTTTACTAATTCAAATTACAAGGGTTATGATTAATGATGTCCTATCTCAATGACCAGGGAGACCAGGCTACAAGCGAAACTGTTTCATCTTGATAATTGGCTGCTGACTTATAATATATACTTTACTTTCCTCAGCCGCCTTTTATCATTTTACTCATTTTTCTATATTCTCTCTTCTGCGTTCTCACTGGTTGTTTCATACTGGTATTTTGAGTATTTCACGCAGATTGTCAAAATCATTAATGGTCTTAAATCCAGACTATGAAATAGGGTTTTCAGAGTTTTGTTTTTACAAAAAAAAAACTATGAAGAGAAAACACATGAAGAGCAATTTCGCAACCTTAGCCATCATACTTATCAGTGTAAGTTAATTCATGGCCACAAGCAGGCCATAAAAATAACGTTTATTAAAATTAATCAAAAATGTGAGATCCTATGTGACAGCTTTAGAAGTGATATTGATTTTAACTTTCTGTGATCGCTGGGAGGAGGGGAGTGATGACAATACTCTCATAAGGTGTAGAGTTTTATTTTTAGTAGGCATTTGCATTGTCTTTTCTAAAGTTAGCGATTGTTTTGTAGCACGGCATCTGTCTACCTATCAGACGCTATAGATCTACGTTCACTCTACATGCTTTGGCCAAATCAACAAATGAAGTTCTGCTATAAAAATATAGATTATTTTTATCTAGCTATAGGCTCATCCGTTTATTCTGTTTTAATTATTGTCCGGATATTATTTTGAATATTTTTTATGTGACTATTGGCTTTTAAGTACCTGCAGCGATTGAATGGATTAAGTCAAATCAATACAGCAATTCGATGCCGCTGCTGCTACACATCATGTTGAAATGACTCGGCTTCAATAACATTTTAGATCAATAAGTTACAGCGTCAATGCTATGAATTCTTGTAATTTTTTATGTGACTATCAGTTATTAGGTACCTATGTCTAAAAGAAAATAATTCACTGAAAGTATTCAGTATTCCACCCTTTTTAATTTCCCTCCGAAGGGAGAAAATTACTTCAGCTGTTGTTAGAACTTTAGTTTTCTACATATAGATTGAAGACTTTTCTATTCCAGAATAGTAAGTAAGATTTAATATTATTAATCTGTCCCAAGCATTACAGTTCCCTCCGCTGGCGAAGGTTAGGAGGTGGAATCTTAATAATGTTTTATATGACTACTGATTATCATATACCTAAAGACCTATTAGAAAATAAATTAACTTGAGGTACTTAAAAGCCGTTAGTCACAATTTATTATAGAAAAGGCTTCGTGCCTAATAGCCGATAGTCATAATATTTTATTCAATAAATATCTTCTGAGATTGATAATTTAAATTTTCACTAGTTACTTTAATGATATGTAATCCCTTACTTAGGTCTTCAATATTTATACATTTAGAGTTTTTGCTTTTTCTCTCGAGTTGTCCACTCATAGCGAATATCTTAACCTCAAAGTCACCTTGTAGATCATCTGTAATACAGACTTGATCGGAAGTAGGATTAGGATAGATTGTGATATGTTTTTTTGCAACTTCTTCAGTATGGCTACTCACCTCTATACAATTAGGTGTCAACAGCGTTAAATGCCTCAAATCCAATCGGTCAATTTCAGAAGTTATGACGATTGGTGTATAATCTGGTGATTGAGCATAATAGATATTTTCTCCAAAATTGGTTTGAAAAAATAAATAATCTCCTCGTACTTCTAAACCACTGATATTATTCTCACCATTTAAGTTAACAAGCTCTATGGGGTCAGAGTCTTCAGGTAGTAGGTAGATACTAGCTCTCGTAGATACATAGACATTACCACTAAACACTCTAATCGACCCCACAAAATCGGTAAAAGAACTCAAATCTGCATAGAGTCTTCTTTCGTATGTATTGAGATCTATGGCGTAGAGTTCTCTTACGCCGTTGTCTGATACTATGAGTTCGTTATCGAGGATAGCCGCATGCATACTTTGCCAAGCAGTAGTGGAATTAGGGAGCTCTACTTCAGTAAGAAAATTACCTTCGTAATCTATAAAATAAACTTCATCTTGTCTATTGTTTAATAGAGCTATACGTGAGTCGTCTATTATTTTGAAGCTGATATAATAGTGTACATCGGTAGTATCTATATCTATCGTAGTAGTTTCTTGTGTGAGTAGATCATACCTATCTAATTTAGCATTATCATGAAATTGTAAATAAAAGATAGAGTTATTGTAAAGTTCATTGTAAATATATCCACTGCCTATATTAATCTCTTCTATCTGACCGTCCATAGTTACTAAATGATCAGAATTATTTCCTGTTATTAGGAGTTGGCATGAGTCTAATTGAGCCCAAGTACTTGATGATATCAAACATACTAGCGTAACCAGTGTTGTAAATGTCTTTGTTGTCATGAAGATTTTCTTTTGAAATTAATTAGATAGTTGTTTAAATAGATAGTTTTTCTTGATAAAAATATTCGATTACAGTTTCAGATCACTTAATGATTACAATCTTTCGTTGGAGATCGTTTTCTCCTAGGTCTACCTTTAAGTTATAGACTCCAGCGTTCATATTATCTGTGTCTATTATCATTCTTTGATACCCAGACTGTGGTTGGGGCTGAATTTTCTGATATACTAACTGACCCATCTGATTGTAAAGAGAAAGAGTAAGCGGTAGAGCTGTTTCTAGGTTAAACTCTATATTCATAATATCAGAAGTAGGGTTAGGATAGACATCCAAACTAATATTGTCTTCCAGATTATCTACAGAGGAGACTCCTTGAGTACGGATGTTATCTAAGTAGAGATTATCTCCCCAATCTGTTGTTAAGAACAACCTAATTCTAATCACTTGTCCGATATAATCCTCTAGGCTGACTTCTGCTGAAGCCCAATCATCAGATGTATCTGGCACCCACCAAGTATCGTCTGAATTAATCTCTGGAGCTGTAGCTAGATCACTCCCTGACTTGGACCAGAGTGAAGTCCAACTGTCACCACAATCAGTAGATACCTCGATAGATAGACCATCATTTGATCCATCCCATGTCGTGTATGCGTAGTCAAAATTCAATAGACTGGTCTGATCTGACACTTCTAGCTGACTCAGAAATTGAATAGAAGCTTCAAGAGGATTCCCTGAATTTGGTTGATTAGACCATTGCCAAAAATTGACAACTAAGGACTGTTCTGAGTCGGTATACCCACCTACTGGTGCATTTTTTTCTAATACCTTAGCATTAAGTACTGAGGCCCAAGTAGGGACATCATGTGACATACCTTCTATTATTTGTATCGAATCATTCTCAAAATCTTTGTCAATACTGCTTATAATAGGAAGTTGACTGAATGTTGCTGAGATTGGCTCACCTATGCCTTGTAATCCATTCACTTCGGATACAGATACGGAAACTTCACTTTCCTCAGAGATGAGGAAGCTGTCAATCAATATTACCTTTTCCATGTAAGGTGCTATCTCACCTATCTCTATTGATTGTACTTCAATATTGTCAACCAAAACTGACAATATCCCAGAATCTATTGCCTCCTTATTAGTGTTGGTGATGGTAACTTCTACCTGTGGCACATAATCAGAGTCGCAAAAGACATCTGATCGTAGG
>CALLAG010000407.1 GCA_938002705.1 uncultured Saprospiraceae bacterium
GATATCATAGGCGTCCTTAATAATGATATGATAGGCAACATACATGGCATAGACGGTGTCATAGATAATACAACATTCAGAGTATTCTCAGAACCGATACCTCCTAATCCTGATGAGCGGGAGCTGATATGGAACAGATTCTATGGTGGTGAGGTAGATGGACCATCTCGTCAGCTTGCAAGATATGTAGATGCGATCACTGATAAATATATGACTAACTTAGATGCCATAATGATATATAGATTAGATAGATTCGGTAGAGGCGGACATCATCGTCCGTTCAATGATGAAGGCTTCCCAGGTGTAAGAATTATGGAGACACACGAGAACTATGACATGCAACATCAAGATATAAGAACTGAAGATGGTATCAACTACGGTGATGTGATATCGGGCGTAGACTTCGACTACGCAGCACAACTTACATCTGTCAATGCGATCACGCTTGCAAGTATCGCATGGGCCCCTACGCCGCCTAAGCTAGTTATGATCGGTGGTGCCGTCAAGCCGTCCACTCAGCTACGCTGGGACCCGGTAGATGACCCTAATCTATTAGGTTATAAAGTCTACTGGAGGAATACGACATCTCCGCAGTGGGAGTACTCCCGATGGGTCGGGAATGATACTGATGTTACACTTAAGAATATCGTTATAGACAATTACTTATTCGGTGTAGCATCAGTCAATAAAGAAGGTAATGAGAGTATCGTCGTATACCCTAAGACACTGATACCGAGGAGATAAGAACATAAAAAATATAACTATAAAAGTTAAGTATGAAATCACTTCTAATTATTATCTGTACGATATGGGCATGTACAAGCTATGGTCAGAGGGCTGTAGATGCTGAGAATGGCAAATCTACATCTCAAGATTGTTATGATCAATACGCAGGTCTTGAGATTTTCAAAGTGGTCATGACACCACCCCTCATCACCTCACACGACTATGATGCACTCATATCTTCTGTAGAGCAAACGGTGAGAAAAATGCGTCTCAATAAAAAGCAGAAAACAATCATTACAATGAAGGTCATTTTCCCTACAGAAGGTAAACCCTGCATGTATAGCTTAGAACTCAATGGCGATCACCTACGTGATGAGAAAGTCCAAGAGATCATCTTTGAACTAACAAACATCAATGAATACGAAAGTGGCACTCAAGCTAAACGGAAAGTCATATGCGAATCTATCTTCGATATCATCATCAAGAAAGGGAAGCTACATGACATCCAATATGATAACGTTAGATTTAGGTAAGAGAAGCTCTACTCATACTCGTACACCTGCAGAGCGGCATCATTATTAGCAATCACGAGAAGGTTCTTTTGTTGACCTTTTAATACTGCCACAGAACGTACGTCTTTATCAGCAGATATACCCGTCTGGTATGATTTTTTTACACTAATACCTCCTTCCTTATCCATAGTAAGCATGGTGCCTTTGCCACCATCACTACGAGTTGTCTCTACTTCTCTCTGATACATATTACCAGCAAGGAACATATCTATCTTACCATCATTATCAAAGTCGTCTACAGCAATACCGTACACTGGAGATATCTGCGCTTGATTAGGTAAGACCACATGTTCGAATCCAGAACCCGTATTCTTAAATACAGAATTAGCAAATGTCTGTACAGATAGAACCTGTGTCTTATCAGATATATGATCTTCTAATACTTTGTCTATCGTCGCTAGTCCAAAGTCATTATATGTCTCGAATTTCTCACTGACAAAAGGCATCTGTTGCGAAGAACATTGCTTACCACGTACAGGATAACATTGTCCATTCTCATAATATCCTAAGTAGACATCATTAGTACCATTATTATCAAAGTCATCGACGTACATCTTAAAGGGTTCTGTATCTGTCGCTTTGTATTTGATATTGTATCCAAGGTTGCCAGCTATTATGTCTTGATCTCCATCTCCATCAACATCTGCTATCTCTATGGTATTCCACCATCCATTGAGCTTAGGTAAGTTCATCTGTTCTGTTACATCATTGAGTCCTTCTTTATTATAACTCATAACCAATACTGGCATCCATTCGCCAGCTATGACAAGTTCTTTCTTACCATCACCGTTGATATCTGCATTCTTAGCTGATGTTACCATGCCTAGCTCTCTTATTATATCGGCCTTCTGTTCTGTCACATCCTTATACTTACCATTATTATACTCGAGGAGGTAGCTCTCAGGCGTTCTACCATACTGCCCAGGCACCTGCCTGCCTCCTACAAATAAATCCATATCTCCGTCTCCATCATAATCAAAAGGACATATAGCTGCAGTACTCTGAGTGATAACTGGCAATACACTGACGCTCCTAAAACCTCCACTGCCATCATTAGTATATAGTCTGTCTTGATATCGAGTCTTATCGTTAGCCGCATATTCATTTCCTCCACTGGCTACATATAAGTCCATATCTCCATCCCCATCATAATCGTAGAATAATGCTCCCCCATCTTCGTAAGCAGCATCTCTTGAGAAGCTGCCATTATCTACGGATAGTTTTGAGCTACCGCTATTGATTATCAATTGACCTGGATTACCTGCTGAGCCACCTAAGTAGAAGTCTTCTACCCCATCATTATTGACATCTCCGGATGCCATGACAGGTCCTAATGTAGAGGGACGATATGGAAGCAGAATCTCCTTAGCATAATCGTCATAATTATTCTCTGCATAGACAATATTATCTGTATTAATGGGACTAAATATTTTCTTAGACTTCGCTACTCTACCAGTAGGGGTAACTTTTGATTTATCTACAACCACTGTCTGGTTAGCGGTGACATTATCGAGAGTAGTCTCAGTTCCATCATTCCATTGGACGATGAGTTTATCTATGCTTTCATTCTTACCTAATCCAAAATGTGCAATACGCTGAGATGTGGACATATAACCTCTGTAAGGCGTGTATTCAGTGACCTGTTGTTCTCCATCTCCGTACTTCAGAATAATCTTTGCATTGATTCCATTTTGATTATTCTGATCGCCTTTGAGCTTTATCATGATATAATTATACAAGCCTTGATCATTAGACATATTCTGATACAGATCAGCAGCTTGTCCCATGTTATTGATTATGATATCTAAGTCTCCATCATTATCAAAATCTGCATATGCTGATCCATGTGACCACGTTTTATTTTTAATACCCCAATTCTTATTTTGCTTATTGAATGTCAAGTCTCCATTATTTCTATATACATAATTAGATATCTTGACACTTTTAGCTTTGTTGCTTATCTCCATAGGATTGATACGTAATGATTTGGATGCTGTCTTTTCAGCCTCTTTCATTTTTTCTTTTAGGAATTTCTTTCTCCAGTTCTCAAAGTCTTTATTTCGTATATCCTTGATTAATCCATTAGTCACGACGAGGTCTTTATAGCTATCATTATCGAGATCTATAAATAATGGTGACCAGCTCCAGTCAGTATTAGCTACTCCTGACATCTGAGCTATCTCGCTAAATGTCCCATCCTCATTATTATGCTGTAACGAGTTGTACATATATTGATAGTGATAACCATTATTCGCTAATTTGAAAAATTTCTCAGGATTCATACTACTCATATTCGTCTTCTGCCTGAAGTTATCTTCTGCTACCATATCAACCACATATAAGTCTGTATTACCATCATTATCTATATCTGCGATGTCAGCTCCCATGCTGAAGTTACTTATATGCTTCATCGCTGTCAGCGCCACATCAGTGAATGTCCCATTGCCGTTATTATGGTATAATTTATCAGCTTCCTCATAATCACAGGCTATATAGATATCTGTGTAGCCATCCTTATCATAGTCAAAAGCGGATATGCTCAGCGTATAATTATAGTTAGTGATGCCACTGGCTTGGGTAACATCAGAAAATCGACCGTTATCATTTCTATATAACTTATCAGTGTAAGAATAGTCGATTTTGTTCTTCAGGCCTCGCTTGGCTACAAGACTATTAGGGGGCTGATTAGCCAGATACATATCTAAGTCTCCGTCATTATCATAGTCCAGAAAATTAGCAGTGATAGAATAGCCTTGGTCTGCCAGCCCCATCTCTTCTGCCTTATCTGAGAACTGTCCTTTACCATTATTGATATAGAACATATTCTTTCTCCTTACTGGCTCATCATAGAGAAACTTACACACATATATATCATCGTAGCCATCATTATTAATATCTACAACGATAGCGCCTGTAGACCAGTTTTGAGCTATGATCCCAGAGGACTGGGTTACATCTTCGAATGTCATATCGCCCTTGTTTCTATAGAGCCGATCTCCTTCCATATTAGATGAGAAGAATATATCCTGATAACCATCATTATCTATATCCAGAATTGCAACTCCTGCACCCTGACTGTATCCTTCAAATGATACAAGGTTATGTGATGTCGTCTCAGTAATATTATTACTGAATTGTATGCCAGAACTCTGAGGAGATACCGCTTGTAGGACCTGGACTGTAGATGTATCATCTGGATATTTTCGTTCTACAGCCGTATCAGACTTACAACTTAATACTAACAGAGTGATAAGTAGAACGGGAAAGCTCAATAGTATACGCGTGTACATTCCTATTATTTGGTTGGTTAAGATGTCTAAGATAGAAAAAGCTTATTATTCCAGAAATTAATAAGTCATATGTATTCTATCTACGGGGCTTTACTTAACAGGAAACAAAACTTTTAGTGACAATGGATCCATCCTAAATTGCAAAGTATCTGTAAATTCCATGCTTTCTCCATCTACGTGGAAGTAATAGGGCTTCTTAGAGATCACAGTAACCTCTCTGGCCTTTCTCACTTCTACTAATGGACTCCTGTCAAGTGTCTTATTAAGCATACGCCATGATGCCCCTAATGTCCTCAGGATACTGGCTTCCTTTATAAATACAATATCGAATAGACCATCTGATAGATCTGCTAATGGTGCTACTGTAAAGTTATAGCCATACATCGGTGCATTAGCGATGGCAATAGTTGTGAATGGACCCTCTATTGTCTGGCCATCATATATAACTTTAAAGTCTTCAGCTTTGAATCGGACCATTTCTTTACCGACGAGGTTAACATACATCTGCAATCCTCTCCTTTTCTCATTCTCTGCCTTATAAGCTATGAGTGCATCGAATCCTATGCCCGCAAGATTGATGAAGAAAATATCATTGACATAACATGT
>CALLAG010000408.1 GCA_938002705.1 uncultured Saprospiraceae bacterium
ATAGCTAAGGCTATGTCTACTCCTGCCTGCCAGTAGGTAGGTTTTCTGTCTTAATCTGAAAAAATTATATGAGCGATCTTATCCGCCATTCTGTAAGTCAAATTGTATAACTGGATTGTTACTCCTACCAATCCAGGTTAAAGTATTGATAGACAAAAGAGGTATCATACGGGCAGTGCATAGCGGTGGCACAATAGCACCTGAAGCCCCACAGATTCTAAGAGTCGAATATAGCCCACTAATAACTCGTAGGTTAAGTAAATAGTATAATGTATCCATTATATTTTAAATGCTTTAATGTGTGAGTAGGGGCTAATTCTTATCTTTACCACCGATGGAAAAAATAATTATACTCGATTTTGGGTCTCAATACACACAGCTTATAGCAAGGAGACTAAGAGAAATAGGTGTCTACTCAGAGATTCTCCCCTATACAACAGAAATAGACTACAATAATGACCTAATCAAAGCAGTCATTCTATCTGGTAGTCCTTGCTCTGTTAATGATGAGGACCCTTTATATGTAGATATAGCTCATATTCTTGCTTCTAAGCCAGTTCTTGGTGTATGTTTTGGTGCTCAGTTGGCAGCTAAGCAGTTCGGTGGGAAGGTGGAGAAATCAGACAAAAGGGAATATGGAAAGGCCACGATGAATATCAAAGCATCAGATGACCTGGTCCTTAATATTCCTGATAACTCACAAGTATGGATGTCTCACGCTGATACGATATTAGAGTTGCCAGAGAATTTCGAGATTGTAGCTTCTACAGAGTCTATCCCTATTGCACTATACAAGTCTAATAAGGGAGCTTTTGCTCATGACTTCTATGGTATGCAGTTCCATCCAGAAGTTACACACTCACTTATCGGCAAAGATATCTTAGTTAATTTCTTGACGAAAGTCGCTTCTTGTAGTAAGACTTGGTCGCCGGATTCTTTTATAGATTCTTCGATAAGTCAGTTGAAGGATACGCTTAGTGATGATAAAGTGATATTAGGACTGAGTGGTGGTGTAGATTCTACAGTAGCAGCAATGCTACTGCATAGAGCTGTAGGAGATAATCTGACAGGTATATTTGTCAATAATGGTCTACTACGTAAGAACGAATTCTCTGAAGTATTAGCATCATACGAGGTATTAGGTCTTAATGTCATAGGTGTAGATGCGACAAATGATTTCTTGGATGAGTTAGAATCCGTAAGTGATCCAGAGACTAAGCGTAAGATTATAGGAAGAGTATTCATAGAAGTATTTGATAGAGAAGCTAAAAAAATAGAAGGGGTTAAGTGGTTAGCTCAAGGAACGATATATCCTGATGTCATAGAGTCAGTATCTGTTAATGGACCTTCGGCGACGATCAAGTCGCATCATAATGTAGGAGGTCTTCCTGAGAAACTAAATCTTAAGATAGTAGAACCGCTGAGAGCATTATTTAAAGACGAAGTGAGGAACGTAGGCCGATCTTTAGGTTTGTCAGAAAGCTTTATAGGAAGGCACCCGTTCCCAGGTCCTGGTATGTCTATCAGGATCTTAGGAGAGATAACAAGAGAAAAGTTAGCTCTTAATCAGGAAGCGGATCACATTTATATACAAAACCTAAAAGATTCTGGCTGGTATGATAAAGTCTGGCAAGCGGGCACAATTTTATTACCAGTGAAATCCGTTGGTGTAATGGGTGATGAGAGAACATACGAGTTTACAGTAGCACTCAGAGCTGTCAACTCTTCAGATGGGATGACAGCAGAATGGACGCCACTTCCTTATGAGCTGTTAGGTAAAATTTCGAATGATATAATTAACCAAGTCAAGGGTATCAATAGAGTGGTCTATGATATAAGCACTAAGCCACCTGCGACTATAGAATGGGAATAGATATGAGAATTATAATTCTAATATTATCGGTCTTAATGTTAATAGGTTGTGGTGGTACTAAAAAAACAACTCGATCTAAAAGTACGACAGCTAAGCCCACAACTAAAAAGCCTAGGACAACCAGAAAAGGTACAGGCAAAGTAGATACCGTACACTGGACAGAAGTAGATAAGTCAAAAGATTATTATGATGCTATAGAAGACTTAGATCTCGAGAAGAGGTCAAGCTATGATATCAGCTTATTCTTACCACTTTCTTTGGGTACAGAAAATAGTGGATCATCTACGCTGCCTAAGTCTAAGGTAGGTATGATGACGCAGTATTATGCTGGTGTTATGATGGCTGCTAATATTTTGGGAGAGGAAGGTATTGCACTTAATATGAATGTCTTCGATGCAGAGTCAGGTTCTTTTGAGAATAAGTTGCAGAAGTGTCGACAATCAGATGTTATCATAGGACCCCAAGATAAAGGACAACTTGCTGTTGCTGCTAACTTTGGTAAGAACAACGAGATTCCTGTGATATCACCATGGGTGACCAGCTCTAAAATAGGCAAACAAAATCCTTACTACATACAGTTATTGCCAGGTCAGATAACACACTATGATAAGATAGTCACGGATGCACTTACTAACTATAAAGCGGATCAGATATACCTTCTTGGTAGAAAACAGTCGCTTGATATAAAGTATATGAGATACATGCAGAAAGTCGGTGCAGCTATTAATAATGATGGTAATAAGAAGCCATTTAAAGAGTACTATATAGACGAAGATTCTCTAAGGATAGGAGAGACGGCTTTTGATTCTATATTCTATGAGCAGAAAACAACAGTCTTTATCTTACCGCATTTCTCATTTGAGAAAGATAATGAATTCGTCTATAATACGGTGAGGAAACTAAGCGCCGAGAAAGGATTTGAAAATGTGATCCTGTACGGTATGCCTATACTCATGGATTCTGAAAGAATAGGATTTGAATACTACCGTAATCTTAATATGCGTATATGTAAATCTTCTTATGTGGATAGGCGCTCTCCTGAGGTACAATATTTTAGAAAACAGTACTTTGAAAAGTATAAAGATCTTCCTAGTGAGAATGCATACGAGGGATTCGATATGATGATGCTTGTAGGGAGACATCTTTATAACTATGGTAAGAAATTTCAATACTATATGGAAGATTATGATGTTAATCTATTACAGACACGTTATGATATCCAGAAAGTATTCGATAAGAAAGATGGTGATCAATTCAGTAATATCCAATATTTCCAGAATAAGCATTTGTATATATTGACTTTTGAGGATGATCATTTTATAGCACGATAGGATGATTACAGATAGACGATTGGCAAAATTAGAGAGGGTTGCTGCCTATCGACAGAATATGACTGTCATTCTGGAAAATGTCCATGATCACCATAATATCGGTGCTGTCATGAGGTCATGTGATGCCATCGCTATACAGGAGGTATATGTCCTCACTACAGATCCTCGTATACAAAAAGCCAATTCAGAAATGCTGAAACCGACTTCTACAGGAGTAAGAAAATGGTTGAATGTACATTACTTTGAAGATACAGCATTATGCTTTGAGCATGTCAAAAATAATTATGATACTGTATTAGCAACACATATAGATTCTGAATCTAATTCGCTCTATGATATTGACTTGACTGGTAAGATAGCTTTCTTATTCGGTAACGAACATGAAGGCATCACGTCAGAAGCATTGGCATATGCCGATGGTAATTTTCTGATTCCGCAATATGGTATGGTACAGAGCCTTAATATATCAGTGGCTTGCGCTATCACAATATTCGAAGCAGGGAGGCAGAGATCTGTAGCAGGTCAGTATAATGATGATCCTTCTATAATGCCACAGAAAAATGCTGATACACTAAAGCACTTTATATACAAGCACAAAGAAAGTTATAAGAAATGAACATCGAAACTTTCCGAGAATATTGCATTAGTAAGAAAGGTGTAGAAGAGACATTTCCCTTTGATGAAGTGACTTTAGTATTTAAGGTAATGAATAAAATGTTTGCTCTACTCCCATTACATAGCGAGAACCCAAGAGCCAATCTAAAAGCAGATCCGGAATGGTCCATTGAGTTGAGGGAATCCTATCCTCAGATCTACGGAGCTTTCCATATGAACAAGAAACATTGGAATTCTGTAGAGATAGAAAATGATCTCGATGATGCATTGGTTGTTAAGATGATAGACCATTCTTATGATCTCGTCGTATCAAAATTGACCAAGAAATTAAAAGAAGAATTAACGCTTCTCTAAGAAATTAAGGGAAGAATTAGCTCTTCCATAAAAGATAAATATGTTATTAAAAATCAGAATTCAGTGCCTATTCGTTTTTATATCTCTTATAAGCACTACTTACCTCGTAGGTCAGCAGAATTATATAAGTGGTGTAGAGATATCGGTAGATCAAGATTACTTTGCAGACTTCTTACGAGATGATCAGAACAATGAGAATAGGAATTATGCGACATCTCTGAGATTAGGAATATATGGAGAGATCGCTGATAATACTTATTTGGGTCTTCCGTGGGTAAGGCAGTTTGTGGATGGTTTTCTTATAGACCGTATATTAGAGAATAGAGGCTTCAGAGAAGAGAGAGAATCTCATAGTTTTTCTTTTGAGATTAATGGATTCAGCCCGTCACTGATTTCTGATGAGGTGCCAGGATTTGATGCAGCTATAGCAGGTGGTTATAGTTTGGAAGGTGATCGACCATTTTCTTCTTTTACAGGATTCAGAAGTTCGAGAAGGTTAGAGGGTAATAAATTGTTTGTCCATTCAGCACGACAATTAGATCTGGCAGTGACGACTTCTTTTACTGCTGGTTTTGCCAGCTTTGGACTGATACAAGGTGTTGAGAATCTTTTTGGTCGTAATAGACCTGATGGTAATCTATGGGATAGAAATGATGATGCTCCGTATCCTACGGGACAGTTAGTGTTGTCACCTATACCGATGTTAATGTATTCAGTTTCTGTAGAAGCTGTAGTTCTGCGTCCTATCAAGCAAGTTATTCTTCAAGTCAGACCCGAAATAAATATTGGTTATTATACGAATGTAGGAATAGGTTTTGATTTCGGAAAAGTTATGAATGTAGAGAGACATATAGATAACCTTTCTTATACAGATAATAATAATCCTGGATTAGTTGTGGTTAATAATGAGAGCTTTGGTATCTCTATTGCTGCTGGTGGTACAGCCCGATTCGTACTCTATAATGAGCATATTAATGGTCTCTATAAGTTTAGCAAAGGTGATAATTACAGATCATTCGGAGAGACTAAGAAGATAGTCTTAGAAGGTTATGTAGGTGTAAAAGTGCAATTCGCTAAGAAAGTGGAAGTTAACTTCTCCATCAATCAGCGTACCTCAGAAATTACTAATAGTTTGAGGTCGAGACCAATGTGGGGAACTATAGGGATGAAGTATCTCATGGGTGAAGAAGGTGAAGGATGCTATGATTAGTTCTTAGTCCTTGTAGGCCTTTTATAAATTGTTGTTATGATTTTTGGATAGTATAATATTGTAAGATTATACTATTATTTCATTAAGCCTTCTCTCAAGCTCCACCAACATCTCATCATCAAAGTCAAGATGTGTCACAAATCTGACCTGCCTCTCACCAAATGCTGAAGCTTTAATTTGCTTCTGCGATAGTATTTCTACAAAGTCATTAGCCAAAATTTCCTTTAGTGTAAATATGACGATATTCGTCATCACAGGACTCACAGATTCTACATAAGGTAATGCACTTAGTATATGACCAATCCGTTTAGCACGATCGTTATCCTCTTTTAATCTATCTATGTGATTATCTAGTGCATACATACAGCCTGCTGCTATAATGCCTGCTTGTCGCATACCGCCACCCATTACTTTTCTATAGCGGCGAGCTTGGGTAATGAGTTCTTGCGTGCCTATAAGTAATGATCCTACTGGAGCTCCCAATCCTTTAGATAGACATATGGATATACTATCGAATAGATCTCCGATCGCCTCAGTCTTATCGCCAGTTTCTACTAATACATTAAATAGTCTTGCGCCGTCAAGATGGAGAATAAGTCCATGCTTTCTACAGCAGTCACTTATGGCCTTTAGTTCATCATAAGTATAATAATTACCGCCACCTTTATTTGTACTGTTTTCTAATACTACTAATCTACTTATGGGTAACCAATCATATACTGGCTTGATAGCTTTTTCTATAAGTTGTGGTGTTAGTTTTCCATACTGCCCATGTACAAGATTAACGCCTATACCAGAATTAAATGCATAACCTGCTGTCTCATATTGGTACACATGAGATGTATACTCGCATATCATCTCATCTAGCGGATTAGTGTGTACTTTGATAGCTATCTGATTAGTCATAGTGCCAGAAGGGCAGTAGAGTGCCGCCTCCATATTAAACATGTCTGCAAGTCGCTTCTGCAGTGCATTGACAGTAGGATCTTCTCCGAATACATCATCACCTACAGGAGCCTTACTCATCGCTTCTCTCATCCCCTTAGTGGGCTTAGTTACAGTATCACTTAACAGATTAATATGCATATCTACAATTATTTATATTTTTATGAAACCAAGTACAACTTATGCCATTCGGAGACAATACATTTAAGACTGCATTCTCAGTTGATAATATCATCTTTGGTTTTGATAAAGACCACCTAAAGATATTACTTATCAAGAGAAAGGAAGAGCCATTTGCAGGACAATGGGCATTACCAGGTGATATCGTACGTCCTGATGAGGATCTTAGGGATTCAGCATTTAGAGTATTAGATCAACTTACTGGTGTTACTGATGTCCACTTAGAACAGGTTTTTACTTTCGGTAAAGTAGATAGACATCCTAAGGGTAGGGTAATTACGGTAGCTTATTATTCATTAATCAATATTGCAGATGTAGATATCCGAGCAGCATCATTTGCAGAGAAAGTAGCTTGGAAGGAAGTCCGGTCTATAGAGTCCTTAGCTTTTGATCACTTTAAGATTATGCATACCTGCCTCTCTAAGCTGCAACGGGATGTTAAGTATAAGCCTATCGGCTTCGAGTTGCTGCCTAAGTACTTCACACTCACGGAGTTACAGAAGCTATATGAGGCTGTACTTGAAGCAGATCTGGATAAACGAAATTTCAGAAAGAAGATATTAAAAATGAATATTCTACATACTACTCACGAACTACAGAGTAATGTAGCCCATCGACCAGCCAAACTATTTGCCTTCGATAAAGAAAAGTATGAAGAGGCTAAAAAGAACGGTGTCAATTTTGAATTGTAATCAGCTGGTTACCAGTTGCTTATGGTGCAACTAATCAGTAGCTTTCTCATATAAGTCGATTAAGTCGCTTCTATCTATAATTAAAGTAATAAATCTCACCTTATGGGTGAAGGTGTGCTGTTATTATGGGTATTATAATTTATCTTTGTAGTATATGAGTGAAATTAGAAATTTTTGTGTTATTGCCCATATTGATCACGGGAAGAGTACTTTGTCTGATAGGTTGTTAGAATATACTAAGACGGTCTCAGAGAGAGATATGCAGAGTCAGGCATTAGACGATATGGATATCGAGCGAGAGAGAGGTATCACAATTAAGAGTCACGCCATTCAGCTTGACTATAAGCATACAGATGGTAAAGCCTATACACTTAATCTTATAGATACTCCAGGGCACGTTGATTTCTCATATGATGTATCGAGATCAATAGCTGCTTGCGAGGGGGCACTGCTTCTTGTAGATGCCAGCCAAGGTATACAGGCACAGACTATTTCTAATCTATACTTAGCATTAGAACATGATCTCGAGATCATTCCTATCCTTAATAAAGTGGATATGGAAAGTGCTATGGTCGAAGAAGTCTCAGATCAGATTATAGACCTACTCGGAGTAGAATTAGAATCAATCATCCATGCAAGTGGAAAGACAGGCTTAGGAGTACAGAATATACTAACGGCTATAGTCGAGAGAATTCCTATTCCAGTAGGAGATCCTGCTTTGCCTTTACAAGCTTTGATATTCGATTCTTTATATAATCCATTTAGAGGAGTTGTTGCCTATTTTAAGATTATTAACGGTACGATGAAGAGTGGTGAGAAGGTAAGATTCTTTAATACAGGTCAAGAATATACTGCTGATGAGGTAGGTGTCTTAAAAATGACCATGCATCCTAAGAAGGAATTGAAAGCTGGTAATGTAGGGTATATCATCACTGGTATTAAAGTAAGTAGAGAGATTAAAGTAGGTGATACCATCACAGCAGTAGAGAATCCTGCGACGGAAGGCATTCAAGGTTTTGAAGAGGTTAAGCCTATGGTATTCGCAGGTTTATATCCAATAGAGAATGAGGATTTTGAAGACCTAAGAGATAGTCTCGAAAAACTTCAGTTAAATGACGCAGCACTGGTATATGAGCCAGAGTCATCAGCGGCCTTAGGTTTTGGGTTTAGAGTAGGATTCTTGGGTATGTTACACCTTGAGATTGTACAAGAAAGATTAAGCAGGGAGTATGACCAAGAGGTTATAACTACTGTGCCTAACGTATCTTATCAAGCTTATACTAATAAGCATAAGGATACGATGCTGACGATTAATACTCCTAATGAATTACCTGATCCTACTACTTTAAATAGAGTAGAGGAGCCATACATACGAGCACAGATTATCACAATGCCAGACTTCATAGGTGGTATTATGAGTCTCTGTATGGATAAGAGAGGGACATTGACCAAGCAAGTTTACTTAACTACGGATAGAGTAGAATTGACATTCCAACTACCGCTTGCCGAAATCGTATTCGACTTCTATGATAAATTAAAATCTATAAGCAAGGGGTACGCATCTTTTGATTACGTCACCACTGATTATAGAGAGTCTGATCTTGTCAAATTAGAAATAAAATTAAACGGAGAGTCTGTAGACGCCATGTCGTCATTAGTTCATAGAACTAAGGCTGATTCTTTTGGTAGAAAAATATGTAAGCGTCTTAAGGAATTGCTTCCAAGGCAGCAATTTATGATAGCTATACAAGCTGCAATCGGTCAGAAAGTTATTGCACGTGAGACAATATCTGCCCTTAGAAAAGATGTTACTGCCAAGTGTTATGGAGGTGATATTTCTCGTAAGAGAAAGCTATTAGAAAAGCAAAAGAAGGGTAAGAAAAAGATGCGTAATATCGGATCTGTACAAGTACCGCAGAAAGCATTCCTTGAGGTCTTAAAGATTAATGATTAAGTACTAATGGTTAAATGATCTATGCTTAATGATAAATCAAAAGAAGGTATAACAGAGGCACAGAATAAAGGTGTAAATTTCTTAGCTATAGCTTCATTAAGGAATTTGTGCCAGGTACTATTTATTATCATTGTCTGTAGCGGATGTGGCGATGATCCTATCGATCAATCCATAGAAGATACAGGACTTCGTAATTATATTTTTCTTGGTCACATATATAAAGACCCTACCAGTATAGATGATAGATTAGTTTCGATAGATTACGATCAGTATGATCAGGTCTGGTTGGGAGGAGATGTCTGTTCTGAGACTACTTCAGATCTATCAACTATCCAATATTTAGATGACTTATTTGATCTTAGCAGTCAGCGAACACTCTGGACATTAGGTAATCATGATATCCGTAATGGTAACTTAGATTATATCACAAATACCACAGGCCGGGAGACCTTCTATACTTCTCACTTAGACAATATTACTTTTTTAGTTCTTAACACGACTCTTGGTCATAGTGGGACCTATGATACATTAGAAGTAAAGCAACAATTAGACCTGATCGCTACTGTCTGTGATACTATAGAGCAATCAACTCATCTCGTCGTCTTGTCACATCATGTCGTGTGGAAAGACGCAGATCCAAGTCAGAATATATATGCAATATCTAATGGTGGCGGACCAGGTGTGCTCTTTGATATTGCACCTGACAAGACCTATGATGATGTGATCTATCCTATGTTCGTTAGTGTCCAAGAGAGAGGTATACAGGTTATCCATATAGCTGGTGACTTAGGTCAGAAGGTGGCGACTTATGAGCATACAACATTGGATGGCATCCAGTTATTAGGATCAGGAATCAGCTCTAATACAGAATACCATAGTCAGTTCCCCACGCATGGGATACCCGATTCTATACTCACACTACAACATGATATTAATGTAGGTCTGATAGAGTGGAAGTTCGAAGAGTTGAATTAATTATTCTGGTATCAATATAAGCATTACGTCTCCTTATCCATTGGTTATTTCTTATTAGAGAATTAGGATATTTTGTCTATACTTCATGTCAATAGGGAAGTATCCTTATCACTCTTCATTGATTCTATCAGTCAGTTCCTTTAGCTTTAGCATGCACTCGATAGGCGTCATCGATTCCAAGTCTATGTTTTCTATAATCCCACGTAGTTCTTTCATCATGCGACTATCTTGATCGAAGATGCTTAGTTGTACGCTTTGCTGCTGTTTGCTTTTTGTCTGTATGACTGATTTTACTTCGTCTTTATTATTGACTGATTTTTCTTCGAGTGCTTTGAGTAACTCTTGTGATCTCTTCAGTAATGAAGTTGGCATTCCGGCCAGCTGAGCTACATGAATACCAAAGCTTGAATTGCAAGCTCCTGGTATCAACTTTCTTAGAAATATTATCTTGTCATCTATCTCCTTAGTAGATATATTGAAATTGAAAATCCGATCAAAAGAACTCTCTAATTCGCTTAGCTCGTGGTAGTGTGTGGCAAATAAAGTTTTAGGTTTTCCATTGCTTTTATCATGTAAGTATTCGGCTATAGCCCAAGCAATCGAGATACCATCATAAGTACTTGTGCCACGACCTATCTCATCCAATATGATGAGACTTCTTGCGGATAGGTTATTAAGTATACTTGCTGTCTCATTCATCTCTACCATAAATGTAGATTCTCCACTGGATATATTATCAGTAGCACCTACTCGAGTAAATATCTTATCGACAAGTCCGATGGTAGCAGATTCGGCAGGAACAAATCCTCCGATATGGGCCATTAATGTTATCAGTGCAGTCTGCCTGAGTACTGCTGACTTACCAGACATATTGGGGCCAGTAATGATGATGATTTGCTGACTGTCGCTATCGAGATATACGTCATTAGGGACATATGGTTTCTCTGCGGGTAATTGGGATTCTATAACAGGATGACGACCTGACTTTATATCCAATATGTAGCCTTCATCCATTGATGGCTTGACATACTGCAGTTGCTCAGCGATCTCAGCTTGTGAGCAGTAACAATCTAGCTCTCCTACGATCTTAGCATTGCTTAAGAGTATGGAAACATACTTCTCGCTTTTTTCTATTAATTCGGTGAAGAGTTTCTGTTCTATTTCATTGATCTCACTTTCCGCTTTTAAGATTTTCGCTTCCAGTGTTTTGAGTTCTTCATTGATATATCTTTCGGCTCCTTTGAGTGTCTGCTTTCTGACCCAGTCATCAGGTATTAGTCCTTGATCTTTATATCTATTAGTTACTTCAAAGTAGTATCCGAACACATTATTATATCCAACCTTAAGTGAGCTTATACCGGTCTCTTCGGCCTGATCGGCTTGTAGTTTGAGTAGAATATCTTTGCTATTTTTTGCTATGGATTTCCATTCGTCTAAGCCTTCATGATATCCCTCATTGATTATATATCCTTTGCTGAGAGATATAGGTGCATCTTCTCTAAGGGTAGTGGATATTAACTTATATAATTCATCACAATTATCTATGGTTGTTGATAATTGTTGTAAGGATTTAGAATCAGAATTAGCTATGATTTCCTTAAGTTGAACGACTGTCTTAAGTGTCTTTTGTATAACTACAAATTCTCGCGGATTGATGCGACCCATAGGAATCTTAGAGCTTAATCTCTCGAGATCTCCTACGGATTTAAGAAGACCAATTATTTCTGATCTGGCACTTTCATTTTTATAGAAGAAATCTACTTTATCAAGACGAGAATTTATCGCATCGAGATGTTTGAGTGGCAATACTATCCACTTAGACAACATACGTGCTCCCATCGGTGTCGTTGTCTTATTTATAATATGAAAGAGCGAGACGCCTGTATTATGCAGTGGATATATTAATTCAAGATTTCTTATTGTAAATCGATCTAGCCACAAGTATTTGTCAGACTCCATCCTTGATAGATGATGTATGTGACTGACTTTCTTCTGCTGTATCGTAGATAGATAATGCAATATAGTACCTGCCGCTATCTGAGCTAATTGGAGGTCGTGCAGTCCAAAGCCTTTCATAGAGAGGACATTGAAGTGCTTATGCAGCAGCTCTTGATTGTATCCTAATTCATAGAACCATTCGTCAAGTCCAAATGTGTATATATTGTCACTAAATCTTTGATCGATAATTTCTTTCTGTGCCTTTGAGAAGAGTATTTCATTGGGGGCAAATGACTGTATGAGGTTTTCTATTTCTGCTATACTACCTTGATGTGATATGAATTCTCCGGTAGAAATGTCAAGAAATGCTATTCCTGCTTTTTTGCCTTCGTAATACACAGATGCGAGAAAGTTATTCTGAGTAGCATCTAATAGGGAATCGCTCGTCGTAACACCTGGAGTAACGACTTCTGTGACATCTCTTCTTACAATTTTTTTCTCTTTGCTGGGTTTCTCCATTTGTTCGCATATGGCTACGCGATATCCAGCTTTGACTAATTTAGGAAGATATGTATCTACAGAATGATAAGGAAAGCCTGCTAATTCGATCTTGGAGCTACCATTATTACGAGCGGTCAGCACTATCCCTAATATTTCTGAGCACTTGATGGCATCTTCTCCAAATGTCTCATAGAAATCTCCTACACGGAATAGAAGCAGAGCATCAGGGTGTTTTTGCTTAATCTCATGGTATTGAGCCATTAGTGGCGTTACCTTGTCTTTTTTCTTCTTGGAAATAGGCTTAGTTTCGATTGGTATTGAATTTCTAACGGTGAAGCTACGAAATACAAATAAAGATTAATTCTAATATAGATGGGAATTTTGATTTAATTAATTGGCTTTACTGAATAAAAATATGATATATTTGCGGCGTTAAAAACCTGACCATTCGATTAGCGGATTAATTAGGGTTGGATTTTACCATAAAATTTTAACTTAAAAGAAACATGCCAGTAAAAATTAGACTTGCCAGAAGAGGTCGTAAGAAAAGACCTTATTATCACGTTGTCATAGCGGATGCCAGAGCTCCAAGAGATGGAAAATTCATCGAGACTTTAGGTTCATACAATCCCATGACCATCCCAGCAACAATAGAAATAGACAGAGACAAAGCCTATGATTGGCTTATGAAAGGTGCTCAACCTACTGATACAGTAAGAGCTTTATTGAAGTTCAAAGGTGTATACTATAGAAAGCATCTTATGAGAGGAGTTGCCAAAGGTGCAATGACAGAGGATAAAGCAATGGAACTCTATAATGAGTGGATAGATGCTAAAGAAGTCAAGATCGCTGAAAGAGTAGAAGAAACGAAGAAGAAAAGAGCAGAATTCTGGAAAATGGTATCTGGGGAGATCAAGCCACCTAAAAAGGTTGCTTCTACAGATGCTGGTGAGGCATTCAGAGAAACAACTGAAGAGGCTACTCCAGAAGCTGAGGCACCAGCCACAGAAGAAGTTGCTGCACCAGTTACAGAAGTAAAAGAAGAAGCACCAGCACCTGCTGCAGAAGAAAAGAAAGAAGAAGTAAAAGCAGAGGCTCCAGCACCTGCTGTAGAAGAGAAGAAAGAAGAGGTAAAAGTTGAAGCTGCAGCGCCTGTAGTCGAAGCTGCACCAGCTGTAGAGGAGAAAAAAGAAGAAGCGCCTGCAAAAGCAGATGACTTAACTAAAATAGAAGGAATAGGTCCTGCAATCGCTAAATTACTTGCGGCAGAGGGCATTATCACATTCTCTGATCTCGCATCTAAGCAAGCGTCTGATGTAAAGTCAATTCTTGACAACGCAGAGGGTAACTTCAAAGTACATGATCCGACTACATGGCCTAAGCAATCAGAAATGGCAGCTGCAGGGAAGTGGGATGAGTTAAAGAAATGGCAGGATGAGCTTGATGGTGGCAAAGAAGTGACACCAAGTTCTGAAGAAGAGTAAGAGATACTATACATGGCCAAAGGGCCAATCCAAATAATATATGAACCTAGTAAAGCCTTGATGTTTTACTAGGTTTCATTTTAAGTAGTAACATTTAAGGTTTTTAAAAGACAAATAATTCTAACGTCATGCAAGATTTAAATATCAAATACAAAACTGTTTTAGATAATATCAAAAGTAGCATCCAGCTATCTGAAGAGCTAAAGACTTACTTAGACACAGAAGAAGATGAGGATTATAAGGCGCTGATATCTAAGTTTGAGGGTGAGATACATGAGTTATATACTCAAGTAGCAGATGAGAATCCATTGCAGTTAGAATCATTTGAATCATATCTACTTGATGATGGATTTGAAGGATTATATCTTCCTAAGGTATTAGGCTACTCTGTATTAAGAGGCCGTGTTAGTGATCGTATAAAGTATGTTGCACCCCAGAATCACTTCAAAAAGATATTACTCAGCATCGCTAATTCTTCAAATTTTGACCAGATAAAACAAAGAGTGGGGCAATCTATTCAGATAGGTTTTGCACTAAGTTCTGATATATGGATTACTAATATTCTTGCCTTAATATCGAATAAAAGAGTACACTCATTCTTAGAGTCACAGAAGCAGGACAAGTATAGAGATGATGCATTAAGAAATACAGGATTAGTTAAGTACAGAAAGCAGTTCTTAAGTCTAAATTTTCAAACGACTGTATTCCCTGCAGAAAAGGAGGAGCTACTCTTAGAGGCAGAAAGCATAAAGGATTTTCTAATCTTCAGGGCTAATAGCACTTATAATAATGAGAACTTAATGCCAGTTCTGAGAGAGTTCGTATCTAATGATAACTTCATAGATATGAAGGAATATTATGAGATATGTATTCTAACAGGTCTCTTCTATGACTTAGGTCCAGAAGGTGAGAAGTTACTGCAGAATACTTTAGATCATATAAGAGCACATAATCCAGGTGCCAATGATCACTTCTTTAATTATATCAATAGCTTATATGATAGACGCATCAATATCAGCATAGATTCTGAAAAGAAATTAGCCAATGCGATCACCAGAAATGCAGAAGATACAATCTCAAAGTATCTTAATGTCATGGATGAAGTGAATACCAAAGGCTATGTACATGAAGATGCTCTTACAGCGGTAAGAGAATTCTATTATAAAAACGAAGGTCTTTCTATAGAGAACGAAGCGTTAAGGAATTCTATCCTCTCTAAGTTAGGCCAACTACTTACTAACCTTTCGGTTAATGATTACGGTGAGTATTTTGAGATCAACAAGACTTTCGCTGCTTATATGGATATATTCAGTAATCAAAAGTTCAATCAAGACTTGAAGGCTTTTGCGTTAAGATATATCAAAAAGTGTCTTAAATTCTACAAAGACAAGAGAAGTAAAGAGTATCAAGATATTAAGAAATTCGTCAAGACAACCTTTGTTGATTTCGGTTTTATGACACCAAAAGAAATTGTAGAGTTATTCAAAACTAAGAGAAAACCACGTAAGGTGGAGAAGTAGTATATAGCTTACAATTCCTTGTTCATATAGTCATAATGAAATTCTGTCTATAAATCTGCTTCACTCTTAATAAGAAAATATACATTACTGTATGATTTCAGGATTCGTAAAGTCTCTATTCAATTCTATTAAGGCATTGGAGTATATATTTAAGCCATGGGTACTTAAGTATCTCTTATTATCTGGCTTAGTAAGTACGATAGTCTATATGATATTCATATGGTCTATATTCAGGTTCGGTGATGACTTAGGACAAATGCTCATAGCCAAGTTTGTTACCGAGAATACTTGGTCGTGGTTAGTTACAACTATTGAGTGGCTCACCCGTATTGTACTTACCGTAGGCTTTATTTTTATCTTCAAGTACATTGTTATTATAATTACCTCTCCATTCATGAGTGCATTGTCAGAGGATCTTGAGATGAGACTTACTGGAGCGCCAAAAACTAAACAGTCGATAGGTTTTCAGGTTAAAAGCATGGTAAGAGGAGTAAGATTAGCCATCGGTAATTTGTTGAAAGAGTTGGGATTAGTTGTATTGTTATTGTTAGTAGGATTCATACCTGTAGTAGGTTTATTTACTTCTGTACTCATATTTGCTGTACAAGGATACTTTGCCGGTTTTGGTAATATTGATTTCTTTATGGAACGCAGATTTAATATAGAGGAGAGTCGACGGTTTATCGAACTTAATAAGGGTATGGCTATCGGCAACGGTGTCGTTTTTCTATTTCTATTTTTGATTCCTATAGCTGGTGCTTTCTTTGCGCCTACGATCTGTACAATATCTGGAACCCTGAGTGCTTTAGAGAAAGCGAATTAATAGTCTCCTAATAACAGATAGGGGATAATCTCTATCGTATCATCAGTAGTTATTTCTATGTAGTATATCCCGTGGACTTTTGAGTTAATATTAAACTCAATCTCGGTTCCGTAATCTTTTCTTTTTTGTAGTGAGACGGATTGCCCGCTTAAGTTATATACATTGATATTTTTTATCGTTTTTTCACTTCTTATAGCTATTGTTCCTGACCCAGGGTTGGGGAATAATGTTATTGTATAATCAGTATCATTATCTACTGAATTAATCAGTTGTATTGTGAATGTAGTATCAAGAACACAGCCTTCTCGATCTGCGACCTTTAGCGTATATTCTCCAGGTATAAGATTCTCAACCATAGGAAGTGGTGGAAGTGAGATAGGTCCATCCCATGTATAGCTGAAAGGAGAAAGGCCTGCAGTAGGTGTAATGTCTATGGTGCCGTTATTGCTATTAGTGTTTTTGATTATGGCATCAATTTCTATCTGCTGGTGACTGGTTAGTGATATGAGATTTGTCACTTTTGTACAATTATTATCATCTGTTATTGTCGCCTGATATTGTCCATTATTTAATTCTGTAATTAGAGAGCCCGATGATCCATTATTCCATAATATTGTCTTGTTGCCAGTACCACCACTTATCTCGATTGAGATACTGCCTTGGTTCTCATACCAGCATTCATTTTCCACAATATTAATCACATCGTATACAAGCTCTTCTGGCTCACTTAAGGAGATAAGGTCAGAGACGCCAGTACAGCCTTCGCTATCAGTAACTGTAAGGGTATAGCTGCTTGTAATTAGATTGACTATGGTATCTTGAGGGCTTTCTGATAATTGTCGATCACCGTTACTCCAGTTATAATCAAAAGGAACCGTCCCATTATTGACCGTTGCCACTATCGATGCTGTACTATCGCCAAAACATTGGTTTAACGTCAATGCCGTTGTTTCAATATTGATGGCTCTATTCCTATTTACTATTTCGAAGAATAATGGATCCGACTTACAGCCAAATTCGTCTACTACTGTAAGAGAATACAAGCCTGGATTTAATTCTGATAGCTCATTACTCTGAGATTCTATACCATCTAAGACACTCCAGTTATAACTGTAGTTGGGTTGTCCACCATCTACTTGTACCTTGATATATCCATCCTCACTCGTAGGGCAATTAACATTGATGATATTGTTTATGTCTACTGATATCGGATCTGGTTCTATGATATTAATATCTTCAAGTACTACAAAGCATGCATTAAAATCAGTAACCGTAATACTATAATTTCCAGCATTTATATTAATGAGATCTTCTGTCCTCTGACCAGTAGACCAGAAGTAACTGTATGGTGCTGTACCGCCATCCACTGATACATCTATCATACCTGTATTATCATCAGGGCAGTTAAGGTTTTCTTTATTATTGATTATAACACTCAGCTTATCAGGCTCATTGATACGTATGTCATCTATAGTGTTACTACATCCTAATATATCAGTAATGGTGACAGAGTATTGTCCTTGTGATAATTGAGTTATTGTAGGTGTAGTCAGCCCGTTATTCCACAATACGTTATATGGCGGTGTGCCACCGCTGATACCTAATTGAATAATTCCATTATTATCACCACTACAATCTACATCTCGTGATAATGCAACACCAGCTGTTATAGCTTGCCTACCTGTTACTGTGATGGGCTCAGATTCTATTGTACATGATGAGCCATCTGTGATAGTAATCACATAAGTGCCACTTGTTAGATTGCTGACTTGACTACCATTTATACCAGAAGCCCAGTGTATATCATATGGGGGGACGCCACCACTTATGAGTAGTGTAGCACTACCATTGTCTAATC
>CALLAG010000409.1 GCA_938002705.1 uncultured Saprospiraceae bacterium
GGTCTTCTTAATATTCCAGTTGGCCTACTCGACATATTAGAAGCAGATCAGGAGATAGCAGAAATAAGAGATATTTTCGGTAGAAAGATATCTAATTATACTGCGCCAGAAAAAGGGATCGTCATAGGAAAAAGCATAAGCCCTGTCAATCAGACTGGAGGGAGAATACTACACTTAGGTATTATGTAGGTGAAAATTCCGAACAAAAATATAGCTTGGCGGCGGGGACGCCACCAAGAACACACAACAACAACAACACCAACAATAACAATAACAATAACAACTTGTACAGACACTAACCAAGAACATTCCAGTTATTGTTAGCGTCCTCGTCGACAGTTCTATACTGATATCAGTTAGGTCTAAAAATATAGCTTGGCGGCGGGGACGCCACCAAAAACACACCTACATTGAGTTACACACTTATGACCTCATCACATATAGAATAATCCAGTGGATCATTAGATGCGATGATGACCGTCTTATCTTGAGCAAAGTTAATCAGCATATCTTGATACCAAGACTTTCTTTGCTCATCTAAGAAGGAAGTGGGCTCATCCATTATTAATAATGGTACATCCATACAGCATGCTAATCCTATACTTAGTCTCTGTTTCATACCAGAAGAGAAGCTACTTATGCTTTGGTTCCTTTCTCGTTTGAGGTCTACGAGATCCAAGAATTCTTTAACTTCAGTTATCACAAATTTCTTGAACTGAGAATAATGCTTGAATATTTCTGTGGGTGAGAATTCTTCATCTAACTCTGCATAGGCTGCCGACATAGAGACGTGCTGATATATGTTATCTCTATGGATGGTCTTATCCATATAAGAATAAATGACATCCCCCTTAGTATAAGATAGGTAACCCGCTATAATCTGTACGAGTGTAGACTTTCCGCTGCCATTAGGACCAGTGATGGCAATTTTACTTTTGGAAGGTATCTGAAGTGAGAATTCTTTTAGAACCCAGCCTGTCGTATAGCGCTTACTAATATTTTCTACGCTGATGTGCATCCTTAATCTGCACTTATTAAACTCTGGAATCCTCTCATCAATCCTCGTTCTGATTGATCTATGAAATCCAAAATTATTTTTCTCTCAGGACTGTCTTCCATCTGTGTACTGATATATTCTATGGCTTTACTTATGGACCATCCTTTGACGAATAAGTATCTGTATATGTCCTGAATCCTATTAATAGATTCTGAGCTATACCCTCTTCTCTCGAGCCCTATTCTATTGACACCTACATAAGAAAGTGGTTCTCTTCCTGCTTTGACAAATGGTGGTACATTCTTTCTGACAAGACTTCCTCCTGTGATATAGGAATGATCCCCTATAGTTACGAATTGCTGTATCGCAGTCATACCTCCTATGGAGACGAATTCTCCTAAGATAACATGACCTGCTATATTGACAGCATTAGCGATCACACAGTTCTTTTTTATATGACAATCATGAGCTACGTGTACATAGGCCATGAGTAAGGTGTTATCTTCTACTATCGTCTTACCGTAAGCTTTAGTTCCTTTATTGATAGTGACACACTCTCTTATCATCACATTATCTCCTATCTCTACAGTTGTCTCTTCTCCGTTATACTTTAGATCTTGCGGGTCAGCACCTACGACAGCACATGGAAAGACTTTAGTATTCTTACCGATACGCGTGTTGCCGTATACGACAGCTTGAGATCCTATCCAGCTCCCATCACCGATTATTGCATTATCATGTATACATGCGAAGGGTTCTATCGTCACATTAGTCCCAATGCTTGCATTCTTATGTACAAAAGATTGTGGATGGATCAAATTAAGATCTTTTAATTATTTGAGCAGTTAATTCTCCTTCTGATACTATGGACTCACCTACATAGACTGTTCCTTGCATATGTACGATACCTCTCCTTATGGGACTAAGCAGCTCCATCTTTAGTATCATAGTATCTCCTGGTTTGACCATTTTCTTAAACTTAACATTATCCATTTTCAGGAAGTAAGTATCCCAATTATCTGGCTGCTCTACAGTAGTCAGAGCGAGCATACCTCCTGTCTGTGCTAATGCTTCCATCTGAAGTACGCCTGGGAATACTGGATTACCAGGGAAGTGTCCAGGAAAGAAATTTTCGTTACTGGTTACATTTTTTATACCTACAACTTGGGTATCAGTGACACTTATGATCTTATCTACTAACAAGAATGGATAACGATGCGGAATTAATGCCTTAATGGCTTCTGTATCATATAGTGGCGTCTGAGTGGGATCATATATAGGAAGTCCTTTAAGCTTCCTTTTTTTGACCATCTGGTCTTTGAGGAATTTAGCGAAAGCGACATTACCTGTATGTCCTGGTCTCTTAGCGACTATCTTTCCTCGGATAGGCTTACGTAGCAAGTATAGATCGCCTATGAGATCAAGAAGCTTATGCCTCGCTGGCTCATTAGGAGATTGTAATGTCAGTCCATTCAAGATGCCATTATCGACTAAGATATCCATATCGACATTAAATTTCTGCGCAAGGGCTTTGACCTTCTCTTCAGAATAATCTTTATGGCTGAATACAATAGCATTATCCACTCTACCTCCTTTGATCACTCCTTTGGCCGCCAGTTCTTCTAACTCATTAACGAATACGAATGTCCTGCTGGGAGCTATCTCCTCACTGTAGGATATGCCTGGTCGGTACATAGCGACTTGTCTGCCTACCTTAGAATTATATTCTATAATGGAAGTATACTCATACTCTTCTCCTTCCTTGCACGGAATATACATGTACTCCGACTTACTATGAGGATCAGTGAATTCTAATGTCTTATCGAATTCTATATAGTCTTTATCTTTTTCTTGTTCTTCTACACCAACTGCTTTGATAGCATTGACAAATGGGATAGCGCTTCCATCTAATATAGGAATCTCTGGACCATTTAATTCTACAAGAACATTATCTATACCCATGCCTAAGAATGCTGACAAGATATGCTCTATGGTATGTACAAGTACGTCACCTTTCTTAATGCAAGTGCTTCTGTATGTGGAATCTACGTGGGTGATACTCGCGGGGATGGAAGGTTGCCCTTCTGCATCTATTCTCTTGAATACGACTCCTGAGTCTACCTCAGCTGGATGACAAGTTAATTTGATATTGACTCCCGTGTGCAGACCTATCCCTTCTAAGTCAAACTTCTGCTTTAATGTACATTGTTTCATATTACTCTAAGCCTCTATCAGTTAGCATTTTGAGTTGCTTTTCTAACTGATTTATTTTGGCTTGAAGGTCGGGTAAATTCTTGTATATAGCAAAGGATTTCAGATAATTGTCATAATTAATGGCAGGTGTTCCATACCATTTTGTGTTTTCTTTTCTTGTGGATTTTGTCATACCACTTTGCCCTTGTATAAGCGTCCTATCTGAGATATTGATATGTCCTACTAATGCTGCTTGCCCACCTATCTGACAGTTCTGCCCCACTTTGGTACTACCAGCGATCCCTGCTTGTGCTGCGATGACTGTATTTTTGCCTATCTCCACATTATGTGCTACTTGGATAAGGTTATCCAGCTTGACACCCTTACGTATAAGCGTAGAGCCCATGGTCGCTCTATCTACAACAGTATTAGCGCCTATCTCTACATCGTCTTCTATTACGACATTACCTATATGTGGAATCTTCTTAAATGTACCATCCTTAAGCGGCGCAAAACCAAATCCATCAGAGCCTATAATTGCACTCGAATGTAGAATCACATTATCACCGATTATAGAGTCATTATATATTTTGACGCCAGGATAGATAATACAATTCTTACCTATCGTTACGTTCTTGCCGACATATACGTGACTCATTATAGTCGTATGCTCTCCTATCCTTGAGTTATCATTAATAACTGCAAATGCGTCGACATTACATTCTGGGTGGAGGTAAGCCGATTTTGCTATAGATGCAGCAGATGATATAATATATTCTTGTACTGAATGATTGCCGAAGATGCCTAGAACATCAGCAAGTGATTCGTAGACATTATCTACTGCTATAGTCGGAACATTGAGGTCTATACTTTGCCATTCCTTGTGGAGTAATATCGCCGAGGCCTTGGTTTTCTTAGCTGTGGGTAAGTACTTATCATTAGAAAGGAAGGCTATGTGGCCTTCTTCGGCGCTTTCTAAGCTGGAGGCTCCATTAATAACGATATCACCGTCTCCAGAGACGACTCCGCCTATTTGTTCAGCAATTTTCTTGAGAGTGTAAGTCATAAAGTAGTAGTTGAGTATTACATCTTGCTCGCTAAGATACTTATCCACTTAAAACAATATTTATACCATATATAATGATTATGTCCTTATGCCCCTTTAGACATAGACTTAACGCTCACTATATCAATGACTTAGGTGTACAATATATCGATTCGGCTTAAGATTGATAGCAAAGTAGAGTAAAAATGAGTTTAGTTTTTTCGTATAACATTCATTAAACGCAAAATTAGTTACGGATATTTATACTCAAACAAAAAAAATTGCAAAGACTTATAATAATCGGTACCAGAGAAGGTGATCTTGCACTATCGCAGGCTAATGATCTGATGAGGAAATTAAGCGAAAAGGGCTGTAATTCTGAACTAAAGATTATAAAAAACAAAGAAGATGAGATCCAAGATCTAAATGCCGATAAGATCGAAAGCGAAGACTTATCAATATCAGATATAGAAGCAGAGCTAACAGCCAAAGGCATAGATATAGCGGTGCATTCTCTTAGGGAATTAACTACTACCCGGCCTAAGGGCTTAGTTATCGGTGGATTATCTGAGAGGGAGGACCCTTCGGACTTACTGATTATCCAGCAAGATGCTATAGATATGACTAATGACCTAAGACTTAAAGAAGGGGCCATCGTAGGCACCTCGTCTGCGAGGCGACAAAGTATCGTCCGGGAATTAGCGCCTCAGATATCAGTAAAAGAAGTGAGAGGGGATATGCCTACGCTTATACAGAAACTTAAGGAAGGACAATATGATGCCATAATCATAGCAAGTGCTGATCTCATTAGACTGGAGATGGACTTAAGCGAATATCAGACGATCAGTCTTAATCCCAAAGAATTTGTCCCAGCTCCAGGACAAGGGGTTATCGCATACCAGTGCAGAGAGGAAGATATAGAGATAAGAAAGATTCTCGCTACGGTACATCACAAAAATACCTCTGCTGTCACAAATGTGGAACGAAAAGTGCTTAACCTAATGGGTGGCGGATATGATATACCACTCGGGGTATATGCAGAAGTAGATGCCGCCGGCTACTATCATGTATGGGCCAGTTATGCAGAATCAAAAAACGCTAAGCTGGCCAGAATTAATCTATCACAAAGTACATCACATGAGATGGCAGAAAAAGTTGTAGATCAATTAAGAAATAATCTCAAATAAAAAATAATGTATTTAATATTCGATTGCTCAGGAATAGATAAGCCCAAAAGCTGGAAAGCGCCTTTTTCAGATACTTTTAATTGGCCGAGAGTCATCCACCTATCATGGATTATCTTGGATAAAGACTTGAAGCCTATTGATGATTTTGATCATATCATCACACCTGAAGGATTTACCTTCGACGAGAAGATACAAAAGAAATGTAGTATCGACCAAGAAGATATAGATACTAAAGGTGCACCGCTGGCTGATGTATTAGAAGCATTTGAGAAATCTCTCAAAGAAGCACAATATGTCATCGCTCACAACATGAACTTCAATGAAAATGTAATAGCCGCAGAATATCTGCGTAAGGGTATAAGGCATTCTCTATTCTTAAAAGAAAGGGTCTGCCTGATGCAAGAAAGTACTTTCTACTGTAAGCTCAAAGGCAAAGGCGCAGGATACAAGTGGCCTTCGCTGTCAGAATTACACGCTATCATATTCCAGAAAGCCTTCTCTCCACCTAATAATGCGAGAGCTGATGTGATCGCCGCGACAAGGTGCTTTAAGGCACTTATGATGGGTAAGCAGCTAGACGATCTATTTGATGATGACGAGGATTGATCTTCTGATAAAGCTTACTCTATGAAGTCTTCTATTTTCATATCACGATCGCTTAAGGCTAACTCACCTTTTCAAAAAATAAAAAATGATGGCTATAACATCATAGATCTATCACTGATAGATATCAAGCCTGTAGCCATAGAAGACTACCCTACTACTCATTGGATATTCTTCTATACTGCTGATGGGGTGAGGCACTTCTTTGATACCCAAGAGTATTCTACAGACTATCAGTATGGCGTCTTAAGCGCTGGCACTGCTAATGTATTCTATAGCATAACAGGAAGGTCTCCCAAGTATACAGGTAACGGTATACCAAAAGATGTCGCAGAGAACTTCATCACCTACGAGCAAGGACAATCTATCTTATTTGTCAAAGCTAAGAACTCTGAGGACAGTGTTAGAAATCTACTCTCAGATGAAATGATTTGTAAAGATCTTATTGTGTATAAAAATGTGATTAAGACAGAGATTGATCTTCCTGCTTGTGATCATCTGATATTCACAAGTTCTATGAATGCCGAGGCGTACTTCTCCAAATACAAATACAATGGAGAACAGCTATACGCTATGGGTCAGAGTACTGCTGATAGTATTTTTTCGCTTTGTGGGGTTGTGGCTAAGATTGCTGAGAGAACATCGGAACTTGAATTATATGGGTTGATTATCAGAGAGCTTAGTTAAATAACACGATTAATCAATAAAAACTTTGTATAGAAAATATTTAATCTTTTTCCTTTTCCTTTCATAAGCTAAAATTATAAATTCTCTATTGCCAATATGCTTTATTTGAGATATATGCATATTGGAAGAGATAACTCCTTTTAATGAATACTCTAAAATTTCATTAGAAGTTAGATCAATAGTTACAATAGTGTCTTTCTTTTCATCGTAGGATGTTATCCTATTTTGAACGAGATCCCATCTTTCATTAAATCGAGTACGTTTAATAGCATAAATAACACTATCTGCTTCATCGATAAATTTCAATGAAGCCTGACTATCAACAGGCATTGCTATCTGAGATCTTTCGCTTCCTGTATGTAGTAAGTCCAGATGAAAAGTAAAATAACTCTCTGATTTCATTATTAATGCAGATCTGGAATGATCCCATTTATTAAGATACAAATACTCAGATTTAAAGCTGTGTAAAAGACGACTCTCATAACCAGCCAAAGACATTATTTTATAATTAAACTGAAGTGAATCAAGATCTGGATTGTACTCCTGAATTAAAAAAACTAAACTGTCAGGACTTGAGTCAATAAGTTCTATACTTACTGATTCAGCATTTTGTCCACTATAACCTTCAATATCCAAATATTCCAACCTGCCTTCAGCATCACACCACATTAATTCTGTAGGTCCTGATAATAGAATACGATTATTATTTTTGTCAAAATAAATAAAGTTGCCATAATGTGATTCAGGCCTAGGAAAAAGACTTAGATCACCATTTGCCCTATCAAAGATTAAGAAATCTATATCGGCAGCGTCATAATTGATACACAAAATAGCATCTTCAGAAAAATACCAATATCTACCTGAATAGGTTTTTTCTTTTGAATTCTTAACGTGCTTAGAATGGCCTTTTTTACCAAAATTTTGATCATACTCCCCAGTTCTGATATCAAATTTATATACACCATCTTCAAAGTATTCATATCCATAAGAGAAGTTATCATACGAACTATCCTTGTATGTCAAATAAAAAGAGCTATCACCGCTCTCATAGAATATCTTTTTGACGTATCCACTCTTCAGTTTCAATTTCCCGTTAGAACCAAAGTCCTTATCTATGCGTAGAATTTGACCAGATAGACAAGAGGTAATGAGTAGTGAGATGAGTATGATTACATTTTTCATAAGAGATTAAGGCTTAAAAAAACGAATCAGCTGCGAGGTATTCTCTTCTTGAATTCTAATGGCATAGACTCCTGACGCGAGATGCCCAATGTCAGCTTGGAAAATATTACCATCTGAGTTTTTACTTATACTCACATTTCTACCAGAGATAGCCATTATTGAGAAAGATGTCGTCTGAGAATCAGTCGAAGATTTTAAAGTAAGATTTGAAGTAGTCAAATTTGTAATACTCCAATTGTCCATTGTTACATTCTGCGTACTACTTAACATAGCATTACTGGTTACTACAGAGAGAGGGATTTGCTTTTTGCTCAGTAACTCGCCATCTCTATATTCTACGATACACATCCCAGCCAAGTAATAACCTAATGTACTTGGTGTAAACTGTAACATGTCATCACTTACGTTGAAACCATCTACCGTAGGGAATGGATTACTATGATCGAAACCAGATACATACTCTAACTCAGTATACGGAGGAGGACATGCTGGTATAGGTCTGACATCTGTACAACCATTACCGTTAGCTCCAGTACTAGCATCATCAAAGCCTCCTCCAGAATACGGCAGGCATATTTCATACACCAGACTATCACCTTCACTATCTACAGTGGGCAAAGGAATACTGACATCAGTATTGGGACATGACATGAAGGAAATAGGTAAACTACCCATTTCTTGGGTATTACAGACAGCCTGTGCCAACGGCGTAATATCAGTCGTAATTGTAATTCCTGTTTCTCCTGGATCTAAGATATTTCCGATAATATTAGACCAACAACATCGCTGGTAAGCAATTGTATATGAATCATCTATTTTAGGTAAGTTAATTTGAAAAATATAAGTCGTTTCTTCTCTACACAAATTAAACGCTGAAGACATACAATTCTCATAGTCCTCAGCAGCAACATCTAATATGGGACCTCGCTGTACACCAAAATTATTGAGTAATACCCCATCGCTATAGACGGCTACATCGATTATTTCATCAAAGGCAGCCCCATTACTATTACAATCTCTCTCTAATGCTATTGTGACTCTATAGTCATCATTTCCTAGACACTCATAACCTATATCCCCACTCAGTATATGTGCAGCAATACAATTAGAAAATGGAATTAGAACAATTAGGAGGCAGATGATATTTCTCACAGGAAGTGTTGTTATTTCTTAAATTTATAAAAAATCTCCTACAACTTATAATCAGAAGTTTATAACTGCTTAATGACTTCATTAATCACTTAGCTGCCCGCTCTAACCTATCGTTAATAGACTTACCCAATCCAATATCTGGCAATCGTTGTGCTATAATAACATCTAAGTCTATAGCGTCCAACTTGTGTAGAGTATTATAGAGCTTAGATGCCGCTTCTTTGAGATCTCCAGATTCTGATAGAACTTCTATGTGTGCAATAGTATAATCAACCTCTGTATCTGTAAAAGTTAGTAGCCCTATCTTTTTATTTTTATGCTCATCTAAGACTTGCGCTACATCATCTACGAGATACATTTTCGTTTGTGGTGAGTAATGCTTAGCCAGCATACCTGGTGCATCTGGAGCTGTCTCAGCTTTATTATTGATCTTAATCTTCCCTACGATACTTTCTATTTCTTCTATGGAGATAGAACCTAATCTTAAGAGTACTGGTTCTTCGTCATCGAATCCTATAATGGTAGACTCTAATCCATTCTTACATTCTCCACCTTCCAGTACCATCTTTATAGAATCCTTAAAATAGTTTTCTACATGAGATGATTTAGTTGGACTTATCCTATTAAATGGATTAGCACTCGGTGCTGCAAGCGGAAATTCTAATTGTCTTAATAGACTTAGTGCTACTGGATGATTAGGGATTCTTACGCCTACGGTATCCTTACCGGCTGTTATTATATCTGGAATGACAGACTTCTTCTTGAGAATCAATGTCAGGGATCCGGGCCAGAAAGCATCTGCAAGCAGTTGTGCTGCAGGAGGTATCTCGCTTACTATTCCGTCTAACTGGATTATAGAATGCAGGTGTACAATCAATGGATTATACAGAGGCCTCTCTTTTACTTCAAATATTCTACGAATGGCTTTCTCGCTGTATATATTACCAGCTAAGCCATAGACTGTCTCAGTGGGTATAGCTATGATATCTTCGTCATTTAAGATATCTACAGCTTTATTAATATCACCTGAAATTATAGTCATGGAGCAGTAATATTAAACGGACTTATGGTTGTAGTTATGAGCTGATACTATTTGAGTATATCGTAGATTCTATTGAACACATCAGCGAGATCTCCTATACCATTGGCTTTCTTTGATACTCCGACTTTATCGTAGTATTCATATACGGGAGATGTTTTTTCATTATACTCTACTATTCTCTTTCTGATGACTTCTTCGTTCTGATCATCAGGTCGTTCAGATGTCTTACCACGTTCTAGTAGTCTCTTGACTATCTCTTCATCATCTACATCTAAGGCTATAAGGTCAGTTACCTTAGTTCCCCTACCTTCGAGCATCTTATCTAAAGCCTCTGCTTGGGCTATCGTACGAGGAAATCCATCAAATATATATCCATGTGGGTTAGGCGTATTATTCAGCTTATTCTCTAACATGCCTATATTTACCTCATCTGGTACGAGAGATCCCTTATTCATGTATTCTTTAGCTTTTCTGCCTAGTGGTGTATCATTACCTATCTCATATCTGAATAGATCTCCTGTAGAGATATGCGTTAAGTCAAACTTAGAGACTATTGTGGTTGCCTGGGTGCCTTTGCCAGACCCTGGAGGGCCAAAAAGGATTAAATTTATCATACTATTATCGAAACAAAGGTTACGTAAATTGGTTTTTAAAAATCTAAGTAAATGTAAGTTGCCCTATATATAAGTTCTTACAAAGGCTATGCGAGATCGCCAATAGGAGCTTCTATTTACGTCCTCTAATATAACACCTTTGGAGGAAGTGGCATGGATTACCCATATTTCGCCCTTAGAAACCTTAGATATGACGCCTACATGATTGATCTTTCCCTTGTTACGGAAGAATATCAGATCACCTTTATTGGCTTTTTTAGTTTTTATTTTTTTGCCAGACTTGGCTTGAAGTTTAGATCCGTGCTTCAACTTGACATTTATAGCCCTATCATAGACATATCGTGTAAAGCCTGAACAATCAAAGCCAGATGGGCTGGTACCAGCGGCTTTATACTTTGTATTGATGTAATTCATGGCAGTACTTACCACCTTATCACGATCTTTCTTACCTCCATCCAGATCTGGAGCGAATCCATAGATAATAGGTAAGACAAACAATAGATATATTATTGGATGCTTCATAAAGGTGCTATATAAACAAATTAGCCTATCAAAATATTTTGATAGGCTAATATTATATCAACAACCGTTCCCCTATTACAGAGGTATAGGTATGATTTCTTATGCTTCTGCAGCCGGTTCTGCTGCTGGTTCTCCTGCTGCCGCTGCAGCTTTCTCTTCTTCTGCTGCTGCAGACTTAACTGCTCTTGGTACTTCTACAGTAGCTACTGGAGTCGCTTCATTGACCATTATCTCGAGATTTTCATTAGCGTCTATATCTTTTACTCTTACTGCTGATCCTAACTGCAGCTCTGAGATATCGATGAATAATTCATCCACAATATTTACAGGATCTACCTTTATCTTTATTTTTCTCAATGTCTGCATCAACTTACCACCTGCTTTTACACCTGGTGATACCCCTCTGAACTTAACTGGGATTTCTACTTTTACTTTTCTACCATCTTCGATAGCAAGAAAGTCTATGTGTACTATATTATCCGTGATAGGGTGATATTGCACATCCTTGATGATACACTTGAGATTTTTAGTACCCATATCTACGTCAGCTAACTTAAATGCTGGTGTGTATATTAGGTGCTTTACATCATTAATATGCGTGCTAACATGCTCAAGATGATCTCCACCGTAAATAACGCAAGGAATTCTACCTTCCTTTCTTATTACTGCTGCTTTGACCTTAGTGTCTCTTGGTTCTACTTTTAATGCTATAGTTTCCATTTTTTCTTTCTAATATTTGTAAAAGGGCTGCAAAGATAGAAAATTTCTTTATTGCAGTAAAGTTTATTATTTATCAACGAAAAGAGCCGATATTGACTTAAATTCGTGAGTATTCCTTATGGCCTTAGAGAAGAGCTTTGCACAAGATAATACCTTAATCTTAGGCGACGCTTGCTTGAGAGGTATCGTATCCGTGACTATAAGCTCTGTAAGTACTGAATTCTTTATGTTTTCGTAAGCATTTCCTGACAATACGGCATGTGTGGCAAGTGCTCTGACGCTCTTAGCACCTTTATCCATGATGGCTTTAGCAGCTTTGCATAATGTACCAGCAGTATCTACCAGATCATCCACCATGATGACATCGGCGCCTTCTACCTCTCCTATGACAGTCATACTTTCTACCTCATTAGCTACTTTTCTGACCTTATCACAGATGACAAGATCTCTCTTAAAGTACTTAGAGAAACTTCTTGCTCGCTTAACACCTCCCACATCTGGTGATGCGAATATGACATTACCCATATCCAAATTCTTCTCAAGGTGAGGCATGAATATCGCTTCTCCCTTAAGGTGATCTACAGGTATATCAAAGAATCCTTGTATCTGATCTGCATGTAGATCCATAGTAACGACACGATTAACCCCTGCTGATTCCAGAATCGTAGCTATCAGCTTAGCTGAGATAGGCACTCTGGGCTTGTCCTTTCTATCCTGTCTTGCATATCCGAAGTAAGGTATAACTGCAGTAATATACCCTGCTGATGCCCTCTTAGCAGAGTCTATAAGCAATAATAGCTCAAGGAGGTTATCAGCTGGAGCTGAAGTAGATTGTATAAAGAACACATAAGACCCTCTGACGGACTCAGAGATTACTGTCTGCATCTCTCCATCACTGAACTTGTTTAATTGGCTTTTGCCCAAGGGTTCTCCGTAGTAATCGGCGATTTTTTCTGACAAGGTCATTGACCCACTTCCTGAAAAGAGTTTTACTGCTAACATTATTTTAGATATGTTTGACGAAAATAGTATTAATATCCACCAGAGAAAAACGAAATCACAATCTTTAGCATGGGTCTTGCTAATTATCCTCAGTCTGATCTGGGGCAGCTCTTTTATTCTGATCAAGAAAGCCCTTATTTCCTTTACACCGTTGCAAGTAGGTTCTGGACGTATCGTTTTTGCATTTATCGCATTTCTACCTTTATTTTTCTATCACTTTAAGAAGGTTAACTGGCAGAAGCTGAAGCCCCTCATCGTCGTAGGGCTATGTGGTAGCGGCTTACCAGCTATATTATATGCTACAGGGCAGTCACAATTACCATCAGCTGTAGCAGGTGTTCTTAATAGCCTGACGCCGATAGCCACTCTGCTCATTTCTATCCTATTCTTCAGTAAGAAATTTAACATTAATCAGATCTATGGTGTCCTCATAGGGCTCATAGGTGTTTGTATTATTTTTTTTATAAAAGAGAATGACACCCTCGCATTTCCATTTCTGTATGCAGGACTCATCGTCATAGCGACGATATGCTACGGTATCAGCGCTAATACGGTAAGTCATTACCTCTCAGGTATGAAGCCCATAATGATCAGCACTTTGTCATTCGTACTTATAGGACCATTCGCATTAATATATCTCCTGAG
>CALLAG010000410.1 GCA_938002705.1 uncultured Saprospiraceae bacterium
TACTTCTGGAGCAATAGGTTGTTGTTAGCGTCCTCGCCGACAATGCATTAGGTTATGCCTATCATTATGTCACCCCTTCAGGGTTCTACATAACCACGTATTCTATTCGGTGGGTTATCACCCACCTCTATTATTATTCCACCTTTCAGGGTTACATTATGCAACAAAGTAGGTTGATGTTGGCGGCCTCGCCGACATATGTATTTGTGAGGCTTATACTTATAAAACATATCCAAGGTCAAGTTACATTCTCCCTTCCATCATCGAGGGAAGGGAAATGAATTTCGCAATAGCGAAAGAAAAGGGATGGGTTTTCCTATCAATTATGTCACCCTTTCAGGGTTCTATATAGCACCGTATTCTATTCGGTGGGTTGTCACCCACCTCTATTATTTTACCACCCCATTCGGGGTTTACATTATTCAAATCGTTAGTTGATGTTGGCGGCGTCACCGACATCTGTATTTGAGAGGTTTATATCTATGAAACACATCCAAGTTAAAGTTCCACCCTCCCTTCCATCATCGAGGGAAGGGAAATGAATTTTGCGATAGCGAAAGAAAAGGGATGGGTTTTCCTATCAATTATGTCACCCTTTCAGGGTCACATTATTCAACAACACTGGTTGATGTTGGCGTCCTCGCCGACAATATTAGAAGCTTTAAAAGTATTAATAATCACATTATTGGAACCAATAATGTGATATTTTACACATTATTGGAACGAATAGTGTGATTTTTTACACATTATCGGAACGAATATCTTAAATTTGGTGTATAGAATAATATAAATGCACTTCAAAAGAGGGATATATAAGCAGTTAGAGGACTGGCAGTCAAAGCCTACCAGAAAACCATTATTAATAATGGGTGCAAGGCAAATAGGCAAGACTACCCTATTGAAGGCATTTGGTAAAGACAGTTATGAAGACTTCCTTTACATCAATCTCGAAAAGCAGAAAGAAGTACATGATTTCTTCACTGGAAATAAGAATCCAAAGGAGATACTTAAAAAGCTTAATCTGATACATGGTGACAATATCGAAGCAGATAAGACACTCATTATATTAGACGAGATACAAGAATGTCGTGATGCCCTTATATCATTGAAGTACTTTCAAGAAGAAGCTCCTGAGATACATATTATAGGAGCTGGGTCATTATTAGGACTCAGTATCGGCAATAATCGTTCGTTTCCTGTAGGTAAGGTGGAGTTCTTAGATATGTATCCACTGACATTCTCAGAGTTCTTATATGGAGCCGATGAGAAGTTATATAAGACATATCATCACTTCTTAGAATCAGAGATGATAGAGCCTATTCCCGACGCATTCTATAATCCATTACAAGATTTATTTAAAGAATACATTCTGATCGGTGGAATGCCAGAGGTTGCCGCTCATTACATAGAGCATAGGGATATCTCTAAAGCATTAATTATCCAAGATCAGATATTACGTGCTTATGAGTTAGATTTTGTCAAGCATGCAGATAAGACGACCTCTACAAAGATCCAGCAGATATGGAATTCTCTACCATCACAACTATCCAAGGAAAATAAAAAATTCATATATAAAGCCATAAGATCTGGAGCAAGAGCACGAGAATATGAGGCTGCTGTCCAGTGGCTCATACAAGCTGGCTTATTGTATAAAGTATCACATGTACAGAAACCCAATATTCCACTGAAAGCATACGAGGATATCACCGCTTTCAAGATGTACATGTTCGAGACAGGCCTATTGATAAGGTTAGCAGGATTAGATCCCACAACTTTTATTAATGGGGATCAATTCTTCACACAATTTAAAGGATCTATAGCTGAGAACTTCGTCTGTCAAGCACTTAAGAAAACTTATGGTAGAGCTCCATACTACTGGACCTCAGATGGCAAAGCTGAGATCGACTACATCATAGAACAGAAGGGTAAAGTCATCCCTATAGAAGTAAAGTCTGGAACAGAGACCAAAGCTAAAAGCCTCTCTGTATACAAAAATAAATATGAACCATCACTTAGGATAAGAGTATCTAACATGAACTTAAAGATAACAGACGACATACTTAATATCCCTCTTTTCTATGCCGAGCATATAGACAGATTCATCAATAAAGCTTTAGCTTAAGAAGTAAATAAAATAGCTATAAGTCCATAATAACCAGACGCTTAGACTTGATACGCTTGCCTTTAGGATTATCGATTCCATAGATATATACGCCTTTTTCTAATGGTGGTAGATCTATGTATCGTTCCACTTTCATAGAATTGACATCTATTTTCTTCGTCCATAATTTCTTGCCTATAACATTGTATATATTGAAGATATAATAATCACTATCTACATTCTCAAACCTTATCTTGACATCATCGAAAGTAGGATTAGGGAAGACATAGATATCATTAGTGCCGTGACTACAATCAGTGTAAGAGCCTATTTCCTGATCAGTGTACATTGTAAATGTGTTATAAGGCTCTACCCCGATCCGGGCAGTTTCTACAACCGAACCTATTGCATATATACTATAATATTTTTCCTGAGTATCCAAGAACAAATCCTGGAGAAAACCTCTCTGTTTGAGATCAATTTTCTCCCACTTTGATTTTTTGACTTCAAGCTTATTGACAGTGTAAGTCTTATTATATTCTACGACATTACCCATTAACTCATCCATGTATATATCTCGAAAGAAATCCTTTCTTACATATCTGCAGTCCCAGGCTATGGAGCCATTAATTCTAATTTCTGTAATACCATTTTTCTCTGCCCAATCCTTTATATCATTAGGCCAATTTTTACTTTTATACACAAGAAAAAAATCGCTACTCCCTATACTTTTGAACTGTTCTTGGTTGGATGATCTTATGATAGGCATGGGTGTAAAAAACTGAATAACCTGATCCGGTATAGATAGAAATGGATCATTAGACTTAGTCCCTATGAGATTAAGAATACCATCTTCGTAGGAATAATACTCAAGGTATCCAGTGTTACTTACCAGCTGAAAGTCTGCCTGAGACAATGTACTTTCGGACACTGTCATAGCATCTACACAAGGAAAAAACTGATTCTGAATCCTGATATTGCTGAATAATTCTATAGGCTCTTCTAACATTGACTCATATCTATATATTCTACCATCGATATTATATTCTTGATTCTGACCTATAAGGCCTGACCCAATAAATAATGTGATATAAATAATTAGATATACTCTCATATAACGACTAAGATATGGATTGAAGCGTTACATAATCTGCATATGTCCCTTTTTTCATGACTAATGATTCATGAGTTCCAGATTCTGCTATTTTACCTTTGTCTAACACAAGGATACGATCCATTTTTTTGATAGTGGATATCCTATGTGCTATGACTAATGCGGTCCTTTCTTGCAGGGCACTATTGATGGCTCGGCTTACCTGCTTCTCCGATTCTGCATCTAATGCTGACGTAGGCTCATCGAATATTAAGATAGAAGGATCTTGTACTAATGCTCTCGCTATGGTTAGCCGTTGTTGTTCTCCCCCACTTATGAGCTCTCCACTATCTCCTATGATCGTATCTAACTGGGCCTCCATACCATCTACAAATTTGTATGCATATGCCGCTTTCAGTGACTCCCAAATAGACGCATCAGAGATACCATCTCTGCCCAATGTGATATTATTTCTTATAGAATCATTATACAGAAAGGCCTTCTGACTTACGATCCCTAATTGGCTGTACCAGTGCTCTATTGATATCGTCTCTATATTGATACCATCTATCCAGATACTACCTGTGTCAGGCTTAAGGTACCTTAATAAGAGTTTTGTAATTGTTGATTTACCAGCGCCAGAGGGACCAACTAAGGCCATCTTCTCGCCAGCATTAATCTTAAAGCTGAGACCATCTAATATCTTAGTATCACCATATGAAAAGCTGACATCTCTAAATTCTATTTCAGATGTCAATCTATCTATTTGACGTCCACTTGATATTATCCCACCCTGAGAATCATCACTAAGCACATGATCTATACGTTCTAAAGCCGCTGCGCCTTTTTTTACATTATAAAAAGCTGAAGAAAACGACTTAGAGGGTTCTATAACATTATAGAAAGCGAATATAAAAGCGAAAAAAGTCTCTGGCATCAATTCATTATTTAATACCAAATGAGATCCATACCATAGTAAAACAACGACGACACTGACACCCATAAATTCTGACAATGGCGAAGATAGGTCTTGCCTCCATGAGACTTTATTAAGCAGCTCTCTGTAGGCATTATTTATAGTAGAAAAATTGGCCGTCCAGAATGGTTTCGTCTGATAGACATCTATCATCATAGAACCATCTATGCCCTCGTCTACTGCACTTGTGATCTTAGACATATTAGCTTGTAGGGCACTTGACTGCTTCTTAAGGGTCTTAGATAAAGTACCTATTACGATACCTGTAAATAGCATTAATACAAAAACAAACAATGTCAACTTAGCATTAATAGTAAGCATTAATATAACACTGCCTATAATAACGATAGGTGATTTGAATAGGATTTCAATAAACCTTAGAATACTCCACTCTACTTCTTGGACATCAGTTGTAATTCTTGTAATCAGATCTCCTTTATTATGCTCTTGATTCTGGATGTAACTGTAGTTGATATATTGATCATATAACTTTGATCTGAGATCTCGTACTATATTAGATCTCACGGGGACCATGAAGTACATGGCCAGATATCTAAAGATATTCTTAAATAGAAATGTAATAACAATAGCTCCGCAGACCATAAGGATGGCTTTCTCTGTACCATGTGTATCCAGTACACCTACGAAGTAATACTCTAACCATGCAATGATGTCCCACTTTGACTCAGGTATGGACACATTAACAGGAGTACGCGAGAATAGAACTTGAAAAAACGGAATGATTAAAGGAATAGAGACGACTGTAAATAGAGCCATCATTACATGGCACACGACGCTGGATAGAACCAGATGCTTATATGGTATTATGTAAGTCAGTAATCGTCTGATGTCTCTCATGCAATGCCATTAGAGCTTGTAGATGGAGAACGTAATTCTGTATCTCCATATTTCATATGATTATAAATGAAGGTCTTATTATACTGGCTTCATCTCAAAGTCCTCAAGAAACTGTGTCGTGACGCTTCCTGCTCTGAACCTCTCATCCTTCATGAGCTGTAGATGAAAGGGCACAGTTGTCTTGATACCCTCTATGATAAACTCTCCCAATGCTCTCTGCATCTTAAGTATACATTCTTCTCTTGTCTCAGCTGTACATATGAGCTTAGCTATCATAGAATCATAGTATGGTGGTACGGTATAGCCAGCATATGCATGTGTATCTACTCTTACGCCATGGCCCTTAGGACTGTGGAATGAGCTGATGTATCCGGGACTCGGTCTGAAGTCATGTAATGGATCCTCTGCATTAATTCTACACTCTATACTGTGCATCTCAGGATAGTAGTTCTTAGCGCCTAACTTTTCTCCTGCAGCAACTCTGATTTGTTCTTTGATAAGATCTTTATTAATGACCTCTTCAGTTACCGTATGTTCTACTTGTATACGTGTATTCATCTCCATGAAGTAGAACTTCTTATACTTATCTACGAGGAATTCTACTGTACCTACACCTTCATAATTAATAGACTTAGCTGCCTTAATGGCTGCCTTTCCCATTTTATCACGTAGTTTCTGATCTAAGAAAGGTGATGGTGATTCTTCTAATAGTTTCTGGTGTCTCCTCTGTATAGAGCAGTCTCTTTCTGATAGATGTATGACTCGTCCATGCTGATCACCTATGATTTGGATCTCTATATGGCGAGGCTCTTCTATGAATTTCTCAAGATACATAGCATCATTACCGAATGATGCACTTGCTTCTTGTTGTGCTTTATTAAGTTGTTCTTCGAAATCTTCTTCGCTCTTGACGATTCTCATTCCTTTGCCACCTCCTCCAGCTGTCGCTTTGAGCATGACAGGGTATCCTACTTCTGCAGCTATCTTGAGACCTTCTTTGACAGTTTTCACCTGCCCATCAGAGCCTGGCACGACTGGTACTTTGGCTTTGATCATTGTTTCTTTGGCAGTAATCTTATCCCCCATCATACGGATCATATTTGCTGATGGACCTATGAACTTAACGCCATATTCTTGACATACCTCAGCGAAATCTGCATTCTCAGCAAGAAATCCATAACCTGGGTGTACAGCATCGGCGTTAGTTATCTCTACGGCAGCCATTATCTTGCTTATACTTAAGTAGGACTCACTGCTGCTTGGTGGGCCTATACACACAGCTTCGTCTGCGAACCTTACGTGTAAGCTTTCTTTGTCAGCGGTAGAATATACAGCAACAGTGCTTATACCCATCTCTTTGCATGTTCTTATGACACGCAATGCTATTTCTCCTCTATTTGCTATAAGTATCTTCTTAAACATTATTATTAATTAAGCGTTCGCAATAAAAAAGGGAATGGAATCTATTACCCATTAGGGTCTACCAGAAATAAAACTTGATCGTATTCTACAGGACTTGCATCATCGATCATCACCTTGACAATCTTACCTGAAACCTCACTTTCTATTTCGTTAAAAAGCTTCATAGCTTCTACTATGCATACGACAGACCCTTCGCCTATAGTGTCACCTACGGAGACATAAGCTGGCTTGTCTGGACTTGCAGATCTATAGAAGGTACCTACTATAGGTGATTTTACCTCCAGTAAGTTAGCTGTAGAATCTTCTACCGGGGCTGCTTTAGGAGCAGGAGCACTTGGTGCTGCAGCAGGAGCAGGTGTCGGAGCACTCATAGGCTGAGACATCATCATAGCTGGCTGCATGAGTGAAGGCGAATTAGAATTATTCTTAGAGTAATTTTTGTTCCTAATAATGATTTCGAAATCTCCCTCTTTGACTTTTATTTCATTGAGGTCTGATTCAGATACTAACTTAATAAGTTGTTGTATTTCTTTATACGTCATGTGGTTAGCTTGGTTTTGATCGTAGGAATAATTGAAGATAGTAATTAATTATAAAAATCGAAATTTAATCTTTGACACGTTCCATGTAAGCACGTGTTTTAGAATCTATTTTGACCTTATCTCCTTGATTTATAAACATTGGTACATTAATCTCTGCCCCCGTTTCTATAGTAGCAGGTTTTGATGCGTTTGTTGCAGTGTTTCCTTTTACGCCTGGCTCAGTATATGTCACTTCCATCACTATATATTGAGGTAGGTCTATTGTAAGTGGTCTCTCATCTTCTGCATGAAATAAGATTTCTACATTCTCACCATCCTTAAGTAAGTCGCCATTATCGATCATTTTGCCTTCGATCATGACTTGGCTATAGTCCTCATTATTCATAAAGTGAAAGTCTTGCCCTTCTTTGTATAGGAACTGGTACTTTCTTCTCTCTACCCTTACTACATCTATCTTATGTCCTGATGGAAAAGTATTATCGAGCACCTTACCATTGGTCAGAGATTTCATTTTTGTTCTTACGAATGCGGGACCTTTACCCGGCTTAACGTGAAGAAACTCCACGACTTTATAGATGTCGTGATTATATACCATACATAATCCATTTTTAATGTCTGATGTAGTTGCCATATCGGATGATTTTTATTGTCTTTATTAATATGAATACAAATTTAGAAATATTGAGAGTTTAATCTAAAATTATAGACTAATAAGCCCACTCTATAAGTACAGCCCCCCATGTAAATCCTCCACCAAAGGCAGTCAATACCAGCTTGTCACCTTTCTTAAATTTATCTTGGAAGTCACTGAGACATAATGGTATGGTTCCCGCAGTGGTATTTCCATAATTCTCAATGTTAATAAGTAATTTCTCATGCGGAAAACCGATGTAATCAGCTACTCCATAGAGAATTCTTTTATTAGCTTGATGCGGTATCAGGTAGTCTATATCATCTTGGGTTAGATTATTTCTGGATAGTAATTCTGTGATACTCTCACTCATCCCTTTGATCGCTGACTTGAACACCGTTCTACCCTCTTGATATACGAAGTGCTCTCTTGCTTCTACCGATTGTACTGTAGCCGGCTTTATGGATCCTCCCGCTTTCATATGTAAGAATTCTGCACCGGCACCGTCCCCTCGCAGGACTGCATCCTGTACCCCATGTCCTTCTTCGCTGGGTTCTAATAGTACCACTCCGCCTCCATCTCCGAATAGGATACACGTCGTTCTATCTTCATAATCAAGTATAGATGACATCTGATCAGCTCCTACTACAAGGATCTTCTTATACATGCCTGATTGTATAAACTGAGAAGCCGTTACAAGAGAAAATATAAAACCAGAACATGCTGCATTAATATCGTAGCCGAATGCATTAACAGCACCTATCTTATGAGCTACAATATTAGCTGTATCTGGGAATGGATAATCGGCCGTCACAGTAGCGACTATGATCATATCTATCTCCTCAATCTTAAGTCCTGTCTGACTTATAAGCTTATTGATAGCACCTACAGCAAGATCACTGGTTCCTTTATCTGGGTCTCGTTCTATATGACGTTGTTTGATACCTGTACGAGACACGATCCATTCGTCAGAAGTCTCTACGATCTTCTCCATATCCTTGTTAGTCAATATTTCGTCAGGAACATATCCTGCCACACCCGTAATTATTGCTTTTATCGATCCCATTTATATCATAGATTATAGAGACGCGAAAGTAACAAAATATTATACAGAGGTCACCATAATCGGAGCTATTAAGGTCAGCTAAGGCGATAATGGAATAGGTGGAGAAATTTATATTAAAAATTAATATAGATTATAAATAACAGATTATCAATTAATTACACATTATAATTAGTCATAAATCAATGCAATTATTGATACTCTGACAACTATTTTATCATATTGGAATAGCTTTTGCAAATAGTAAAATACAGTTAATCAATATTTTACAAATAGCAAAAAGAATTAATATGTATAATTTTCTCAAAATCATCATGATATTAGTAATGCCTTTCGGCGCAGCAGAAGGATTACTAACAGACAACAGCACTAACCCAAGCAATAATGTCAAATTCTTTGCTGGAAGTTTTGAAAGCGCTAAATCAAAGGCCAATCAAGAAGGTAAATTATTCTTCGTAGAATTCTACGCTGACTGGTGTACTCCTTGTAAGTGGATGGACAAGACAACATTCAGAAACGAAGGTGTCGTATCTCTACTCAATGAGAACTATGTGCCACTTAAGATGGATATAGAATCAGTAGAAGGCAGTGACCTGAAACAACAATATGAAGTAAGAATGCTCCCTACCATCTTAATATTCAACTCACAAGGAAGAATGGTAGATAGAGTGGAGAAAACATTGAGCTCAGAAACTATGACAAGCCTACTGACTTTCCACAATAATCCAGAAAATAGAACCAGTGCATATGTAGTGCCTAATTCAAGTCCTGCATCTACACCTACTGGTAGCTCAGGTCCAGGTCTCGAGCACTTGTATAGCCAATATAAAATGTCTGAAAAATTCAGAACTAACTATAAGCTACAAGTAGGTAATCATATGGAATATGTCAAAGCATTTGATCAAGTAGAAAAATTAAAAGATCAATTTATAGAACCTATCGTAGTCATGAATGATTATGTAGATAATAAAACACAATACAAAGTCCTATTAGGAGAATTCAAAACGATAGCAGAAGCTGAAAGTTTTAGAAAAATCTTAGACAAAGACTTCAAGATAACTTCTATAGTATACTAAGAATTATCTTATCAAGAGAAACCGAGAATTTTAATATTAATAGAACCTAAGTTATGCCTCATTCCAAAAACATTTTAATATCTAATATTAAATCTGTCGTAGGCATAATGACTGGGCCTTACTCTCTCAAAAAGGGTAAGGCTCAGTCCGTTGTAGAGACCTTAGACAATGCCTATATTCTTATAGAAGACGGTATCATCAAGGCCTACGGACACATGAGAGACATACCACAATCTACTGACTATCAACTGATTGACGCAACTGATCGCTATGTCTGCCCTACTTGGTGTGATTCTCATACGCATCTTGTATTCGCTGGAAGTAGAGAACAAGAATTCGTCTCTCGGCTTAAGGGCAAAACCTATCAGCAGATATCAGAAGAAGGCGGCGGTATACTAAACTCAGCAATCAAGCTACAGAATACATCAGAAGATGAGCTCTATGCATCAGCCTCTACCCGACTCGAGCAAGTCATATCCACAGGTACAGGTGCTATAGAAATAAAAAGCGGATACGGCCTTACCGTAAGCAGTGAGATCAAGATGCTCAAAGTCATCAAAAGATTAAATGAAAACTATCCCGTAACTATCAAAGCGACATTCTTAGGAGCTCATGCCATACCTACAGAGTACAAAGAAAATAGACAAGGCTACATCGATATCATCATCAACGATATGCTACCCTTAGTGGCAGAACATAATCTTGCGAGCTATGTAGACGTATTCTGTGATAAAGGCTTCTATACTGTGAGCGAAACGGATCAGATACTGCAGGCAGGTCATCAATACGGACTCAAACCAAAAATCCACGCTAACGAATTAGCTAATTCTGGAGGTGTCCAGATAGGCATCAAGCATAATGCTATCTCAGTAGATCACTTAGAAGAGATAGAAGAAGAAGAAATCAACTTACTTTCTCATTCTGATACGATTCCTACCCTCCTCCCATCATGTTCATTTTTTCTCAATATCCCATATGGTCCTGCGAGAAAATTAATAGATGCCGGAGCTGGTGTATGTCTCGCTACTGACTATAATCCTGGTACTTCTCCCTCTGGCAATGTGCCTTTCTTAATGTCCTTAGGCGCTCTGAAGATGAAGATGCTACCCAACGAGGCATTCAACGCTGTAACTATTAATGGTGCTTGTGCTATGGAGATCCAAGATGAACTCGGCAGTATAAGCATAGGAAAGAAAGCGAATCTCATCATCACGCAACAAATCCCAAGCTTTGAGTATATAACATATAGTTTTGGCCGCAGCCATATCCATAAAGTAATATTGGACGGTAAAGTGGCCTATAC
>CALLAG010000411.1 GCA_938002705.1 uncultured Saprospiraceae bacterium
TCCTTATATACGGAGTCATACCTTAGACTGTCTGCGACAATCATAACTATATGATTAGGTTTTGCTTCTGGCATTATATCACCTACTTGCTTATGTCTACTCTTGCTAAAAAAGTCAAATTACTACCCAACCTCAGATCGAGTCTCTAACTGAGGGCAATTTTAATCAAATTTTACCTTTTGGTCGCTTAATACATGGCATAATATGGGTAAGTCCTTATTATTTGATCTCTAAGAGCTTATATCGGCTATGATATATTATTTATCGATAATATGTTAACCCTATAAGTAATTTTTTACTTGTCTTTATCTCCTTCTACGACAACTACGAATTCACCTTTTACCTGAGATTTAGCCTTTAAGAAGGTGATCATTTCTGACAAAGGTAGGGTTACTACCTCCTCATACATCTTATATATTTCTCTACATATGGATACCATCCTATCTTGTTGGGATAAGATCTGTATCATTTCCATAGTTTTCAAAACTCTAAAGGGTGACTCATAGAATGCAAAGCTTACTGGAAGACTTAGTAGATATTCTATCCTTGTTTTCTTTCCTTTCTTCTGAGGCAGGAACCCTTCGAAGAAGAACTTATCGCATGGAAGTCCTGACATAACCAATGCAGGAATCAGAGCTGTAGCCCCTGGAAGACAGGTCAGTTTGACACCCGCTTCCATACATGCTCGTGATAGAAGAAAACCCGGATCTGAGATTCCAGGCGTCCCGGCGTCACTAATAAGGGCTATCTTCTTACCTCCCTGCAACTGTTCTATGACATAATCTATTTTCTTATGCTCATTATGAGTATGGAAAGATTGCATATGTGTCTTAATCTCATAATGACTTAGTAACTTACCCGATGTACGAGTATCTTCTGCAAGGACAAGGTCTACCTCAGATAGAATCCTAAGTGCTCTGAGGGTAATATCTTCGAGATTCCCAATAGGTGTTGGGACTATGTATAACATATATTCACGATTTGGTAACTGGTAATTTAAAACCCTGCTTAGATGGCGTTTTTCATTAAATAAATCCTAAATGACGACATATAAATGAAAACTAATAATATTACCACCAATTTTATGTTATTCATGCTCCCATTTTCCAACTTTTATTAATGTGGGAACGTTATTTTTATAATCTTATGAAATATTTTTTAGTAATAATATCCCTACTTACAAGCTTATGCTTGTCATCTCAGAGTATCAATGATGAGTGCTCTAATGCTATTAATATAGCTTCCATAGATGGTTATTGTTCAGATGATCAAGAGTATTCTAACCTTGAAGCCAATCCAGACGACCCTTTTACTAATAACTGTTTTATCAATAATGTAAATGGTGTATGGTTCTCATTTGTACCTACTGAGCCAGCTATACTTGTACAAGTCTTTAGTGGAGGAACTATTGGTACTTTAGAAGACCCTAAGATGGCATTATTCTCAGGAGTATGTGGCAGTCTTGACTTCATTGATTGCTCACCAGGTCGAGCACAATTTGAGGACGAATTTACAGTACAAAATCTAACTATAGGTCAGAGATATTATCTATACGTAGAATCAGGAGTAAATACTCCGGGTACATTCAAGCTTTGTATCAATGACTTCGTAGCACCTCCTTCTCCAGAATCAGATTGCGATCTTGCAGTTGTGTTGTGTGACAAATCCCCATTTACAGTAGAGAGTATCACCTCTGCAGGTCAGAATACAACAGAATTAGATGAATTTACAGATGCCTGCCTATCATCAGAATTTAACTCAGTGTGGTATAAATGGACATGCCAAGATCCTGGTAGCCTTACATTCACATTGATACCCAATAATTTCATACCTGGCATTGAGTCAGATGACATTGACTTTGCGTTATTCGAGTTGCCAGGTGGTATTAATGATTGTAACAATAAAGAGATGCTCAGATGTATGGCCTCGGGTGCCAATGGTACAGGCGGCAATACAGATCCATTTCCTACATGGGAAGTCTGTAATGGTCCTACGGGACTACAATTAGGTGATGGTGATATATCGGAAGATCCAGGTTGTCAAGCTGGCAACAATAATTTTGCCGAAGCTATACAGATGGAAGCTAATAAGTCTTATGCCTTAGTAGTAATGAATTTTACTAGATCAGGCTTAGGATTTTCTATTGACTTTGGAGGGACAGGTACTTTTCTTGGACCTACACCAGATTTTGATTTATTTGCATTAGATGCATTCGAATGTGATAAGAGGATAGAGATAAGTAATAACTCCACATCGCTGACAGATCCTATTGTTAACTATGCTTGGAACTTTGGTGTAGGTGCTGAGCCACAAGTTGCCTCAGGAGAAGGACCTCATGATATAATATATGAGTCATTCGGTAGTAAGAGTATCGCTCTCACAGTAGAGTCTACACGTGGATGTATTGTTACTAAAATATTAGATATAGATATTGCAGCCTGCTGTGCTGATACTTCCACCTTAGATCTCGCAGAAACCCATGTGGATGTCAGCTGTTTTGGCTTTGATGATGGTGCTATATCTGTACAAGGTATCTCTGGTGCTCCTGACTATAATTTCAGTATTAATGGAAGTGAATTCATTCCTAATACGAATTACAATTCATTAGAACCTGGGAGCTATCAAGTCAGGATACAAGACATTAAAGGTTGTATAGACTCAGTAGAAGTCATCATAGAAGAGCCAGATCCCATATTTCCAGATGCTGGTATTGATCTCACAGTAGACTTAGGATTCTCAGGCCAGCTCAATGCTAATTATAGTCCTATGAATCCTGGAGATATAATAGAGTGGTCACCACCTGATGGACTCAGTTGTACAGATTGTCTTAATCCAGAAGTGATATCTCCAGGTACTACAACTTATACATTTACAGTGACTAATGCAGATGGGTGTAGCAGTCAAGATGAAGTCATCGTGACTACTAATATTATAAGACCAATATATATACCTAATGTCATCACCCCTACGACTAATACTTCTAATAGTTCTTTCGTTCTGGGTCTAGGTAGACAAGCTGAAATGATAGAAGAATTCAACGTCTATGACAGATGGGGCAGCTTAATATATACTTGTACTAACATAGAACCTAACGATAACGATAGAGCATGGGACGGTATATTCGGTAATTGTGATGGGCTCTTCAAAGGTGATGCTGAGAAAGGTGTATATGTATGGACTGCAAGTATCAGATTTATAGATGATGTCGTTATTCTTTATTCTGGAGATGTCACCGTACTGAGATAATATTATGCGAGTTATATTATACTTAGCTACAAGCTTAATGATATTATCATGCAACAATGACAAGATTGATATCAAAAAATACAGAACTAAGGATAGCCTCTCAGTAGAAATAGCTAAGAATGTAGAAATGTTCTACAGCGATTCTGCGGAAGTTCGTGTAATCATAAAAAGTCCTACACTTAAGAGATACACTGACCAGGGAGAAACTTATGACGAATTTCCAAATGGTGTACTTGTAGAGTTTCTGGATAATAATAAGAAAGTCAGCAGCTGGATGAAAGCCGACTATGCATTAAGAAAGCAAACTGAAAAGAAAATATTCGTACAAAAAAATGTAGTACTCTACAATAGAAGAAATGACGAACTCCTCACTGATGAACTCATATGGGATGAAGAAAATGAAGAAATTTTTACATCTAACTTGGTCAAAATAAATCAACCATCAATAGGTGATACCAGTATAGGAATCGGGTTCAAAGCTGATCAAGAATTTTCAAGGTTCGAAATAATACGTAATTATTCTGCTATTAAGAACATTGAGAAATTGACTGAAGAATTTGATAATGAGGACAAGAAGACATCACCTTAATTTATTTTGATCACTAAGCGTTACAAACGATATATTTCTATTCTTTAGAATGAGCAAATTAGTTATCAATAAGAATCCAGAGGTCAAATCAAAATTCGACACCTACCCTCCTGTTATCCAAAAAAAGCTCAAAGTACTCCGACAACTCATTATAGATACTGCCACGAGAATAGATTCTATCAATGAGATAGAAGAGACACTCAAATGGGGCGAACCAAGTTATCTCGCCAAAAAAGGAAGCACCATAAGAATAGATTGGAAAGCTAAAAGCCCTGATCAGTATGCCATCTATTTCAAGTGCACAAGCAAGCTTGTTATCACATTCAGAGAAGTGTATGGTGATCTATTTAATTACGAGAAGAATAGAGCCATCCTATTTAAGATAGATGATAAGATCCCTACTCAAGAACTAAAAGCTTGTATCAGTGCTGCATTGCAGTATCATGAGTTAAAGGACAAAGAATTTTTAGGGTTATAATAGTCCGAGTCATTGAAAAAATTAGTGATCTCTCCTCCCTTTTCACACTCCATTAAGACTAAAGTTAATAAGGCATTAAAGTCAGTGACTAAAGTAACAAAGAGCGTCCCTACCCCATCTTACTACCAAACAACATAAATGATTATCTAACCATCTAAAAACTTAGCTTATGAAAAAAGTACTCTACACATTAGGACTATTCTTACTCATTACGGGTTGTAGGTCTATCGAGAAAATGGTAGATCGAGGTGAGTATGACGAAGCTATAATTTTCGCTACAGAAAAACTTGCTGGTAAGAAAAACAAGAAGACAAAACACATCGTAGGATTAGAAGAAGCTTTCGCTAAAATCACCAAGCGAGATATGGATAGGATAGATTACCTCAGTGGTAATACAAGACCTGAAAACTGGGATGACATCTATAGTATCGCGACTGTGATAGAAAGAAGGCAAAGTAGAATAGAGCCATTTCTACCACTTATAAGTAAGGATGGATACGAGGCTCAGTTTAATTTTGTCAAGACTAATGTCATCAAAGAAAAAGCAACTGTAGGCGCTGCAGAATTTCATTATAATGAAGGTCTGAGATCCATGGAATTGCTCGGTAGTTCTGGCGATAAGAGATACGCAAGACATGCTTATGAGAGTTTCGTCAAAGCAGATAAAAGAATCGCTAACTATAAAGATGTACATAAGCATATCGACCAAGCACAAGAATTAGGTAAGGTAAGAATCCTTGTAGATATGGTCAATAATTCTAATACGATAGTGCCTGCAAGATTCGAAGAAGAAGTACGGAATATCACAGTAAGAGAGCTTAATAGCCTATGGAAAACCTTCCACCTTAATGCAACTGCAGGTGTAATATATGACTATACTGCGACGCTACAACTGACTGATATAGATGTCAGCCCAGAGAGAGAATACATCAGAGATCATGATGATACTAAAGAGATAAAAGACGGATGGGAATATCTAAAAAATGATGACGGTAGCTTTGTCATAGATACAACTGGCGAAAAAATAAAAGTAGATAAGATACGCATCGTCACTGCTTATGTTACAGAACTACAGAGAGAGAAAGCTGCAAGAGTAGTAGGTGTATTAAAGTATCATGATAATCTCAATGGAGAATTATTACAATCAAGACCGATAGAAGTAGAAGCGATATTCACAGATTATGCAAGCCAGTTCAGAGGAGATAGGAGAGCACTCTGCAAGCATGATCATGCGAGACTTAAGAGTCATCCTCTTCCATTTCCTGATGACTTTATGATGATCATGGATGCATCTGAGAATCTTAAGAATAT
>CALLAG010000412.1 GCA_938002705.1 uncultured Saprospiraceae bacterium
GAATAAGATGGATTTAAAATAACCCTTAAGAAATTCATAAAATCAGTTTTAAATAATGACTTTCACCACAATTCTACGTCAAAAGGGTGTAGTTATCAAGAAGACAAATTGATAACAAAACATAAACCAAAAAACCTGAAAACCAAAGAAGTAAGTCAAGATAGGAATTGATCAGCATTACTTAATGGACCTCGCAAAAGTGCAGAGGTCCATAAGTTTATCTACCTATATCATCTTACTCAGAATCATATCTACCTCACCCCCTTTTATCCTCTATTATTTTCTACTATTTATAAATATTGTAACTTGCTACAAACAATGTAATAGTATGGCTGTAGCAAAACCTTTCAATCTTCAAAAGTGGATAGACGAGCATCGTGACGAACTAAAACCACCCGTAGGTAATCGAAACTTATATAAGGACGCTGGCGATTATATAGTTATGATTGTAGCCGGCCCTAACGCCAGAAAAGATTACCACTATAATGAAACAGAAGAACTCTACTACCAGTTAGAAGGTAATATCAACGTAAGAATCCAAGAAGATGGAAAAGCAGTTGATATCCCTATCAATGAGGGTGAGATGTTCTTACTACCAGCTAAGGTACCTCACTCACCCATGCGATCAGAAGGGTCTATAGGATTAGTTATAGAACTTAAGAGAACTGCTGATGAGAAGGATGGCTTACTTTGGTATTGTGATAATTGTAATAATAAGTTACATGAATCAATGTTTAAACTCAATAATATCGAAAAAGACTTCCTACCTCGATTCAAAGAGTACTATACTTCGCAAGAGCTACGGACATGTAATAATTGTGGCGAAGTAATGGAAGCGGATAAGCGATTCATAGAATAAATGGCGATATATTTTGCTTCCGATTTTCATTTGGGATTAGATCGTCCTCTTGCGAGTAAGCAAAGAGAACGTATTATCATACAATGGATGGATAGCATCATGCATGATGCTACTGCACTCTATATTCTTGGAGATTTATTTGACTACTGGTATGAGTATAGAACTGTGGTCCCTAAGGGATATGTAAGATTATTGGCTAAGCTTGTAGAATTTGTAGATAATGGTATTCCAGTCCACTTGTTTACTGGTAATCATGATATGTGGATGTTTGGTTATCTTGAAGAAGAGATAGGTCTCACCCTATATAGAGATCCACTTAGAGTTGTATTACAGGATCAGAAAGTACTGCTTGCTCATGGAGATGGATTAGGACCTGGTGACAGAGGATATAAGATCATGAAAAAAATCTTCACTAATAAGTTATGCCAATGGTTCTTCAGTAGATTGCATCCTAATTTCGCTATAGGATTGATGCGATATGCGAGTAGAAAGTCTCGAGAGACAGACATGGAAGCGATGGCATTCTTAGGAGCTGATAAGGAATGGCTGATTCAGTACTCCGAAAAAAAATTACAGTCTGAACATTATGATTACTTTATATTCGGACATAGGCACTTGCCGATAGATTTCGTTCTTAGTAATGGGCAAAGTCGATATATCAATACTGGAGACTGGATAGATCATTACACATATGCAAGAATGGAGAATGGTCATGTAACTTTAGAAAAATATGAAATTGATAATAAAGTATAATTGGAATATAATTTTAGCGACGGCTTTATGTCTGTCATTAGTATCGTGTCAGATCAAAAGTACTCTTGCACAAAGTAGCAATGCTTCGATAGATGATAACTATGTGATTAAGGGAGATTTTACTAATATGAAAGTAGATAAGCTAGGTGATATCTACTTGATCAATAAGAAAAGTGAGATATTAAAATACGATGAGAACTATAATCTGCTATTTAGAAACTCATATAATACACAAGGCAGGATCTCACACATTGATGTCAGTAATCCTCAGAAGATATTAGTCTATTTTTCTGATTTTCAAAAAATATTATTTTTAGATAATACCCTTTCAGAAATTAAATTTCTTAACCTCGAATCTCTTGGTTACTGGAATATCCAAGCTGTTGCGCCATCGGTAGATAACTTGATATGGATATATGATCCAGTTGACTACAAGTTGATTAAGATTAATGATAATGGCAATGTTCTACTTAATTCTAATGAGCTCTACTCTGAAGGTATAGGTGGTAATATACAACCAGGCATCATAGCGAGAGATGACCGTGTATATCTATATACAGAATCAGAAATATTAGTATTTAATATATTCGGAGAACTACTCAAAAGATTATCGATAAACAGCAGTAGCCTGCAGTATCTTAATTCTAATATTATATACCTGCAAAATAAAAACTTAATGGTCCGTAATACCAAAACTGAATTCATAACTGATGCAGATAGAAAGTTGTTTCAGTACGAAGGAGAGGTGTCGGATTTTTATTTAGATAAAAAGAATCAACTTTTTTCTTTAGATAGGACAGGTCTGTTTGTTACTTCTCTAGATCAGTAGTCTCATCGATTATAGATGTCCATATACTTAGGCCAGTATTGTCCAGCTGTGTCCATATCGGCCTTACCTTGCCTTGATGAGCACTGATGTCATTATAATCTCCGAAGAAAATCGATGCATTAGGCAAGAAAGACTTTTTACTAATCTTCTGATTATCAAAGCTTTCTCCGCCATCTGTGGATCTTGCTATGTATACATCGGTGGTGTTATCATCATGATGTCTTCTATCATAGAATACGATGTAGATGTATCCTGTAGTCTGATCTAAAGCCATCCAAGTAAGGAATTGATGCTTATTGGCTTTGTCATTATTGACCTTGATAGGCTTGCTCCATGTGTCCCCTTCGTCTGTAGATTTAGAAAGCCAGATGTCTGTATTATCTGGTCCATTTCTCTGATCACTCCAGTTGATATATATGGTTCCATTATGTGGACTGGAAGACCTATCTACTGCAGTTATGGGCATACCGTTACATCTTTGTAGTCCAGGAATTTCGTAATCCCAACCTTCAGGCTGGTCGGCGACAACTATGTCGTTCTCTAACCAGGTTTCACCCTTATCATATGATTTATCAAAGTATATTTTTTCGTCGTAAGACCATGCAGCATATATCTGTCCTTGAGGACCCACACTTGGCACTGCCCCCTCTGTTGTCTGGTCACTATCTATGCAGTCTCCTTCTTTTTCACTTAGTATAATTGGGTATGACCAGCTCTGTCCTTGGTCCACTGATTTAGAAAATAAGATACGTGATTTGTCTTCTGGCTTTTTACTTGCATAGAGATCGAATTCTGTCCAGGTTATATAGACTGTATTATCTATAGGATCTATGGCAAGCCATTGTTTATCTTGGTCTTTAGGAGATCTGGGTAGTGTGAATGTGCCACCATTCCAATTTTGTCCAGAATCGATAGATTTCTGTATGACGATTCTGTCTAAAAAAGAAGTATCTACAAACGGTCTCCCATCTGGATTAGAAAGATGAGCATAATAGAAATGTCCATTAAAGTCTGATCTTACAACGGGGTCTCCATAGACACCATATTCTGATTTCATCTTATTCTTAGTCCAAGATCTACCACCATCTTCTGATCGGTATACTCTATCTAATATAGCTCCTGCTACTACAATATCAGGATTCGTTTTACTTATACTTATTGTGGGTTCGCATGGGCCAAAGAATTTTCCATCATCAATCATTACGGCTTCACCTATCTGTAGAGGATTAGGGACTTGTAATGCAGACTTTATTGAATTATTACACGCGGATAATAACAAGCATATGAGAATAGCATAGGCGGAGAATCGAATCATCATGCAAAATAAAATTTTTTACACGGTCATGATATCTTTTTCTTTAGCTTCTATAAGCTTGGCTATTCTATCACCATAAGAATTAACGATAGCTTGTACTTCAGCTTCTTTCTTTTTGCCTTGATCTTCGGCAAAACCATTTTTGACTTCAGCCTTTATCGTATTCATAATTTTTTGCCTTTCATTACGGATACTTACTTTGGCATCTTCACCTAAAGCCTTAGCCACCTTGACGAGATCTTTTCTACGTTCTTCTGTCAGTGGCGGTATAGTAATTCTGATAGTCTCACCATCATTCATAGGAGTGAGTCCAAGGTTAGCAGCGAATATGGCTTGCTCTATCTGAGCGAGCATAGCTTTCTCCCAAGGTTGTATCGATATAGTCTTAGAATCAGGAGTAGATAAGTTAGCCACCTGGCTAAGTGCAGTAGGATTACCGTAGTAATTTACTTTTAGTCCATCTAATATTGCAGGTGATGCTTTGCCCGTTCTTATTTTAGTAAGCTCAGATCTTAGGTGCTCGATAGAATGCTCCATATGACCTTTTGATGCTGAGAATATATTATTTATTTCTTCACTCATTGTTTTTCTGATAATGTCTTTTGTATAAAAATCTTCCTCTAATATCTATAAATTAGTCATTACCTACCGCTTTGAGTAGGAAGTATAAGAACATCGCTAATGCTGATAATGCTTGTGTAACGTATGTCATAGCTGCCCACCATAGCGCTTCCTTAGCACCATCATACTCAGCTCCTTGTGTAATATTAGAGTTATCTAACCATGCTAATGCTCTCTTAGACGCATCAAACTCTACAGGCAATGTTACTAAGCTGAATAATGCTGTAGCGCCAAATGTTGCTGCTAATACGTACATGACTATGGAAGTGAAGCCGCCTCCTAGACCTTGACCAAAAAGGCCAAACATGAATCCCATCATGAGCATAGATTGTATCTTACCAGAAAAATTAATAACCGGTACTAATGAAGATCTCATAGTCAATAGTGGATAAGCTGTTGCATGTTGTACTGCGTGGCCACACTCATGTGCTGCTACAGCTGCTGCTGATATACTGTTGCTGTTATATACAGGCTCACTAAGTGCTATTGTCTTAGTAAGTGGGTTGTAGTGATCTGTTAACGAGCCTCTGCCAGGTACTATCTTCACATCATGGATTCCATAATGACTGAGCATAGCAGCGGCTACCTCCTTGCCGGTCATTCCATTACGGAGTGCTACTTTACCGTATTTATTAAAAGTTGATTTTAGCTTTCCACTTATGATCATACCGAGCAAAGTGAATCCACCAATGATTATCATGTAACCTAACATTTCTAAAATTTTATGTTTTAAATATTTTTTTTAATTCAATATATCGAAGCCCGTATACTTTCTTAGGGCTTCTGGGATTTTTATGCCTTCATCTGTCTGATTGTTCTCCAGTAATGCTGCTATAATTCTTGCTAGAGCAAGGGCACTACCGTTGAGCGTATGAGCCAGTTGGTTTTTTCCTTCAGCATTCTTGTATCGTAATTTTAGTCGATTACTCTGAAACGTCTCAAAATTTGATACCGAGCTCACTTCTAACCATTTTTTCTGAGCTGCAGAATACACTTCAAAGTCATAAGTCAAGGCGGAGGCATAGGTCAAATCTCCACCACATAAACGCAATATTCGGTATGGCAGTTCCAATTTGGTTAACAAAGTTTCTACATATCCCACCATCTGATCTAATGTCTCATATGATTTATCAGGGTGTACGATCTGCACGATTTCGATTTTATCAAACTGATGTACTCTATTAAGCCCCTTGACATCGGATCCATAAGAGCCTGCTTCTCTTCGGAAGCATGGTGTATATCCTGTAAGCTTTATAGGTAGCTCGTCTTCTCTGACGATATCATTTCTATATAGATTAGTGATAGGTACTTCTGCTGTAGGTATAAGATAGAGACCATCTTTAGTTACATGATACATTTGACCTTCTTTATCGGGGAGTTGTCCCGTTCCTTTAGCAGAATCTTCATTGACTAATAATGGTGGAACGATCTCTTCATATCCTTGATTATTAGCTTCATCTAAGAAGAAATTAATCAATGCTCTCTGTAGTCTCGATCCTTTTTTTCTGAATACGGGAAATCCTGCACCGGTGAGCTTAACGCCTAATTCGAAATCTAAAATGTCATATTTTTTGCCCAATTCCCAGTGGGGGAGTGCTGATTCTGGTAATTCTGGAAGTGTTGTCGTCCAGTCCTTAGTGATCTCATTATCAGATTCAGTAAGACCATTAGGCACTAAGATATTAGGCACATTGGGGATGCTTAGTAATATTGCCTCGATGTCTTCTTTTATAGCCGACATTTTTGTCTCGTTAGTAGCAATTGTCGTTTTTAGGGTCTCAACTTCTGATTTTGCTTCATTGGCTTCCGAAGCTTTACCAGATTTAAACAAATTACCTATTTCCTTAGATAATTGATTTCGGCGAGATAATAACTCGTCAGTTGCACTTTGTACACTCTTGCGGTCATCATCAAGTGCTATAACCCTATTAAGAATATCCAATTGGCTATCATCCCAGCCTCTTTTCTTGAGTGCTGTAGCTATATTTTCCTTTTCTGATCTAATTCTTGATATCTGAAGCATTATCTTAATTTATAAGGGCAAATATAGGTATTCCACCTATTCAATATGTTTGCTCAGAGTATAGTAGGCCTTCATATTGCATTTTTTTTGAATGCTTGCTTTACAAGTTTGCCTTATTAATCTATATTTGTGTCAGAATCAAATAGAGTTTATCCTAATCCACTGATTCTAACCTAACCTATTTCCCGCTTTTTTACTCAGTTTTAACATTTACACACACAATTATTCCTATAAAGATGTACGATATTCTCCAACTGAATGAAATGCTCGTTCCTGAGCTTAAAGACATTGCAGAAAAGTTAAGCCTTAAGAGCTATAAAAGATTAAGTAAGCAAGACCTCATATATAAAATTTTAGATCACCAAGCTGTTGCAGGTACGAGTATAGAACCAACAAAAGCCGAACCCAAAGCAAAGCCAGCTAAGAAGGAGAAACCTCCCGTAGAAAAGAAAACCAGAGCACCTCGTGCTACCAAGTCAAAGCCACCAGTAGATACATCAAAGGCTGATGCGACTGCAGAAAACAAAGCAAAAAAAGAAAACAAATCTGAAGAACCGCAAAAGGTAAATAAAGAGAGTAAAGAAGATAGAGGGGCAAAAGACAAAGTAGATAAATGGGATAGAGATAATAAAGGGAATAAGAATACCAAAGAAGATAACGACGGCAAAGAGAATAGAGAGGCCAAAGAAAATAAAGACAATCGGGAAGGTAGAGACAACAGGAATAACAACAATAGAAATAACAATAGGAACAATAGAGATAATAAGTCAAGACAAGAGAGACCTCATAGAGAGAAAGATGATAAACCTAAGTTTAATATAGACATGGATGGCGTCATAGAGGGTACAGGTATCCTCGAGATGATGTCAGATGGATATGGCTTCTTAAGATCTTCTGATTATAATTATCTTACAAGTCCAGATGATATATATGTATCTCCGTCTCAAGTTAAGCTATTTGGCTTAAAAACAGGTGATACTGTACAAGGCGCCATAAGACCTCCAAAAGAAGGTGAGAAGTATTTCGCTTTGCTTAAAGTTTCAAAAATTAATGGACTTACTCCAGAGAAAACAAGAGAGAGAATCCCTTTTGAGTATCTGACACCATTATTTCCAGAAGAAAAATTTACATTAAATTCTCGTACAGACGGTAAGGATTATGGGAATAGAATGATAGACTTATTTACCCCTATAGGTAAAGGTCAGAGAGGACTTATAGTAGCACAACCTAAGACAGGTAAGACATTCTTACTTAAGGATATCGCTAATGCTATAGCTAAGAACCACCCTGATTGTTATCTCATAGTACTACTTATAGATGAGAGACCTGAGGAAGTTACTGATATGCAGAGAAGTGTCAAAGCGGAAGTGATAGCGTCTACCTTTGATCAGCCAGCTGAGAATCACGTAAGAGTAGCTAATATCGTAATAGAGAAAGCTAAGCGTATGGTAGAAAGTAAGCATGATGTTGTCATACTACTTGACTCTATCACAAGATTAGCAAGAGCTTATAATACGGTATCTCCATCATCAGGAAAGGTACTTTCAGGTGGTGTGGAAGCGAATGCTCTTCAGAAGCCTAAGAAATTCTTCGGTGCTGCAAGGAATATCGAGAATGGAGGGTCATTAACAATTCTAGCAACTGCACTTACAGAGACCGGTTCTAAGATGGATGAAGTCATATTCGAAGAGTTCAAGGGTACTGGAAATATGGAACTACAGTTGGATCGATCATTATCTAATAAGAGAATATATCCAGCTATTGATCTGACTAAGTCAAGCACAAGAAGAGAAGAATTGCTTCTGGAAGACGGTATTCTTAGTAGAATGCATGTCCTCAGAAAGCATCTTGCTGATATGAAACCTGATGAGGCTATGGTCTTTTTGAGGAAACATATGGTAGGAACACAATCAAATGAAGAGTTTCTCGTAACTATGAATGGCTAATCCTATTGGTAATTAATGAAATTAATTATAAATTTGCGATCCGATTTAAATAAAATTATACTAAAGACTACGTTATTATGAAAAGGACTTTCCAACCATCTAAGAAGAAAAGAGCAGCAAAGCATGGCTTTAGAGCTAGAATGGCCACTAAAAATGGAAGAAAAGTGCTATCTAGTAGAAGAGCTAAAGGAAGAGTAAAGCTTACCGTTTCTGACGAAGTTTACACTAAGTAATTCTGGTTTTAGTATTTATTTCTAATCGTATTTAAGTAGTAATCTCATTACTACTCCTATAAAATACAGCCTCTCTAAAAAAGAAAGACTCAAAAGTCGTACACTTATCAATAGATTATTTGAATGTGGCAATAGTCACTTTAAGTATCCATTCAAGCTATTATACCTTACAACTGAGAAGAATCCAGAGCAGGATTGGCCTTTACTATTCTCAGTAACAGTACCTAAGCGAAAATTTAAATCTGCAGTAGATCGTAACCTCATCAAAAGAAGAGTACGAGAAGCATACAGACTTAATAAATTAGAACTTCAGTCCGAATTATTAGATGATAGCAATAAAATTCTATTTCTTATGTTCATATATCTGGGCAAAGACATAGAACCATATGATATTATAGAAAAATCTATGAATCAACATCTGACCTACCTAAAAAATGAAATTCTTTAAATCTTTCTTCATATCACTCTTTCTTATATCTAATCTGCATGGTCAAGTATTCTTGCAGATAGAAAAGATGAATAGCCCGAAGACGGTGAGGTTGTATGAAGGGACAATGCTAGAATATGCTCTTATTGAGTATCCAGACATATGGAGAAAGAGTTCGATACAGGAGATAATTCCAGAATCAGACTTATTATTATTTGACGATAATTATCATAAACCTGAAGAATTAGCAGCCCTTAGATTTAATAGACCAGTTATCTCAGGGATAGGCACAAAGTTAGTCCAAGCAAGTGCAGTATGGTTTGTATATGGAGGTATTGCATCGATAACACCAGAATATAACATGAGCAGTGGAGAAATGATCTTTGGCGCTTCTGTTGCAGCTTTTGGTTACCTAATAAAAAAACTATTCGGTAAGCGGAAAATGAAGTTAGGGAAGCGTCGTAATCTCAGGATCGTAGATCTTAGAATGGAGTAGTTACTTTTTATTAATAAAATATTCAATTCCCATTTTGTATCCTCCGATACCTTCACCTATAATATGGTGAGTACAGCAATCCTTAAGATAGGAGTGATGTCTATATTTCTCTCTTGCATATATGTCTGAAATATGCAATTCTATGACAGGAGTGGTAATGGCTCTGACTGCATCCGCAAGTGCAATAGATGTATGCGTATATCCCCCGGCATTGAGGATGATACCGTCATAAGAAAATCCCAATTCATGTAACTTGTCGATCAATCTACCTTCGTGATTACTCTGATAGTAATGTATATTGATATCTGAATAATCTTCGACTAAGCTACCATACATCTCATCCATAGTCATACTGCCATAGATAGAAGTTTCTCTTACACCTATGAGATTGAGATTAGGTCCATTAATGATTCCTATATTCAAAAACATGTAATTAATTAGCTAGCTCAGATAGGAATTTTATTTTCACCAATTGAATCTCATCAAGGGTAAAATCTTCTTCCTCTAATTCTTTGAATGCTTCTTCTACAGAATCTGAGTCGGCTTCCTTGAAATATTCGAAGACATCTTCTATCACAGATTCATCTAATGTGTCATTGAGATAATAATTGATATCAAGTTTTGTTCCTGAAGTGACGATCATATCCATCTCTCTGAGAAGGGCATCCATGTCTATCTTTAGACTACCGGCAAGGTCTTCTAATGGTAGCTTTCTATCTATCGCCTGTATGATAGCTACTTTTGACTTTGACTTATTGACCACTTGTTTCATTACAAACTCTTCAGGTCTTGTAATGTCATTTTCTTCTACGTATTCTTTTATAAGTGATATAAACGGCTTAGAGAACTTAGAAGCCTTACCAGCGCTTACACCTGATATCTTGTTCATATCATCCAGCGATATAGGGTAGTACGTAGCCATATCTTGAAGAGCTACTTCTGAGAATATTATCCAAGGCTGCAACTTGAGTCTTTTACCTTCAGATTTTCTTAGGTCCTTCAGTAGGCTTAGGAGATTTTCATCTAATGCTGTTCCACTAGACTGGCTTGTAATTATATTATCTGCAGGAATAGCATTGTAGTCTCTGTTAAGCGGTACTTCAGTTTTCGTAGGCTTAGCAAGATATTGCTTGCCACTATCTGTTAACCTAAGTATACCGTATTCTTCTATCTCTTTGAAAATGTAATTATTAAGTATGGCGTGTCTCAGTATAGAGTGCCAGAATAATTCTCCCTTTTCTTTGCCTTTGCCGAATTCTGGTTTCAAATTAAAATTATAAGTCTGTATTTCTTTAGAATTTCTTCCGATGAGGAAATCCACAATTAATTTTACTTTATAATTTTCTTTAAGCTCTTTGACTATTGAGAGAACATAATGCATCTCGTTAGTCACATCTATTTTTTCCTTCGGATACTTACAGTTATCACAATCTTTACCACAGTCTTCTTGGGCGAAATTCTCTCCGAAATAATGCAGAAGAAATTGTCTTCTACATGAGGAAGTCTCAGCATATGCGATTATCTCTTCCATAAGTTGGCCAGCAAGTTCTTTTTCTGCTACACCCTTATCTTTAAGGAATTTTTCTAATCTCATAATATCTTTATAAGAATAGAATGTGAGACAATGACTACCTAATCCATCACGGCCACCTCTTCCAGTCTCTTGGTAATAATTCTCTATACTTTTGGGAATATCGTAATGTATAACGAACCTAACATCTGGCTTATCTATACCCATACCGAAGGCTATAGTAGCTACTATAACATCGATATCTTCCATTAAGAAATTGTCCTGTACTTTAGTTCTTGTCTTGCCATCAAGTCCAGCATGATAAGGAGCTGCATTAATGCCATTAAGCTGGAGCACTTTAGCTATCTCTTCAGTTGATTTTCTTGATTGTACATAGATAATACCAGATTCACCCTTTTTTGTATTGATGAATTGTACGATCTCTTTTTGGGTATCGGATTTATTAACTTTTGGCCTTATGTCATAGTACAGACTTTCTCTATTAAATGATGAGACATATACATTAGGCTCTCTCATCTCCAGATTCTTGATGATATCTGATTGTACTTTGGGAGTAGCTGTAGCAGTTAATGCTATAACAGGAATATCTGCTGATATACCTTTCACCATTTGTCTTATTTTTCTGTATTCAGGCCTGAAGTCGTGGCCCCATTCAGATATACAGTGTGCCTCATCTACAGCAATAAATGAAATATTAGAGTTTTTAAAAAACTCGATATTTTCTTCTTTAGTTAAAGTTTCAGGAGCTATAAATACCATTTTAGTAGCACCACGAGTGATATCACTTTTTACTTCTTTCATCTGTGTCTTATTGAGAGAAGAATTAAGGAAGTGAGCCACTGCTCTATCGGTACTGTGTCCTCTGATAGAATCTACTTGATTTTTCATCAATGCGATAAGAGGGGATATAACAAGCGCTGTGCCTTCCATGATCAAGGCAGGAAGTTGGTAGCATAATGACTTTCCACCACCTGTAGGCATTATTACGAATGTGTCTTTTTTGTCTAAGACACTCTGTATTATTTTTTCTTGAGTAAGCTTAAATTCACTAAAACCAAAATAATGATCAAGTTTTTCTTTAAGATTAATTTGGGTTTCCACTTTTTCTAAAGCTTCCATTTCCTTATGTAGTTTGTGATTATTTCTGAAGAGACAATTAGTATATGAAGACTAAGAATTAGACTTCTTATAAGTTGCCATTTGTTTTTTTATTTATAAGGAATAAGATACAACTTTTATTTACAACGTATGGATTTATAAAAATAATTATGCTTTATGTTAATATTTTGTAGTATCGTAGACTCTGCATTTATTTGTAAGAAATAATTAACAACAGAATTATTAATTATCTGATTAAGTATGTGCAACATTTTTTAAAAGTTTGATTAGGATTCCTGTTACTTCAAGATCGGATTATAATATTTGTCATCAAATTGCCTTTTTCTTGAGTATTTGGTTTTGTACTAATTTAATGAAACTTGCCCTAAGCAGTTTAGATTTATTTTGGTCAACTGAATTTGCCCTCAAGCTATTTGCGTTCAATAATATGTATTTTGTATCTTTCCTGACTTATAAGAATCATGCTAAAGACGACATCCATTTCTCATAACTATTCAGCAAGTTCAAGCTTCAGTTTTCCTGACATCTCTTGTAACTCTAACGAGACATTACTAGTATTAGGTAACTCAGGAGTAGGTAAGACGACATTACTTCATATTCTTGCAGGGATACTGTCTCCCAGAGAGGGGGAAGTTTTGATTGATGGCACATCTCTTTATAAATTATCCAGTAATAGATTAGATAGATTCAGAGGTCAGAATATTGGTTTAATATTCCAGAAACCTCATTTTGTCCAATCAATATCAGCTGAAGAAAATCTACTGCTTAGTCAGAAGATGTCAGGACAAACACCTGATAAATCTCAGGTGAAGACCATACTTGAGAAGTTGAATATCTATAATCGCAAGTCGGCAAAGAATTATCAGATGAGTCAGGGAGAGCAGCAGAGGCTATCCATAGCCAGAGCATTAATTAATAAGCCCAAAGTCATTCTTGCTGATGAGCCAACCTCGGCACTTGATGATGATAATTGTGAGAGTGTAGTACAATTATTACAAGAGCAATCTCAGGCAGTAGGAGCATCACTGATTATCGTTACGCATGATAACAGGTTGAAGAATATATTTAATAATTATATTCAAATCAATTAATTATGAATATCCTAAAGCTGGCTTGGAAGAATATAATTCATAATCCACTAAGTCTATTACTTAATCTTCTGCTGTTGACCTTAGGTATAGGGCTGATTAATTTCATTCTATTACTTGATAATCAACTTAAAGACAAATTCGATAAAAATTTAGCTGGAATAGATCTTGTAATCGGAGCTAAGGGGTCTCCATTACAGCTTATATTATCATCTATGTATCATATAGATGCACCTACTGGTAATATATCAGTCAAGGAAGCAAGGCCATTTTTGAGAGAAGGTCATCCGCTAATCAAGAGATCTGTCCCACTTTCTATGGGTGACAGCTATAAGGGCTATCGCATAATAGGTACGGATTATAGTATTCTGGATCTTTATAGCGCAGAGATATCAGAAGGTAAAAGATGGAGCGATACCTATGAGGTTACAGCAGGTGCAGATGTTGCAAAAAAGCTAAATCTAAAAATAGGCTCGAAATTTAAAAGTTCTCATGGATTTAGCGATGATGAAGATCTTGAGCATGAAGAAGGGACATTTGTCATAGTAGGGATATTAGCCCCCACTAGCAGTGTCGTAGATCAGTTGCTATTATGTAGTACTAAATCTGTATGGGATGTCCATAAGCACCAAGGCGAAGAGCATGTTGCTCAAGATACGGTTCCAGCACCAGTATTTGATATGTCCAGGTCATCTTTACTATCATTCGGAGAAGAAGATATTACGAGTGTTCTAATCCAATATGTAAATAAGACAAATTTTCAGGCATTAAGCATGCCCAGAAATATTAATGAGAATACAGACTTACAAGCAGCATCACCTGCATACGAGATTAATAGGCTGTACGATATGATGGGGACAGGAACTAAAGCGCTTCAGCTTTTAGCTATACTCATAGCTATCGTCTCTGCTATCAGTATTTTCGTCTCTCTTATTAATTCTCTTAGACAACGTAAGTATGAGCTTTCCTTATTACGAGTCTTAGGAGGAAAACCAATTTCTTTATTTGCCCTGATTATTCTTGAAGGTGTGATCATGGCTATATTGGGTTTTATTCTTGGTATGTTGTTCAGCCATATAGCAATGACATTATTAGGAGATAGCCTATCAGATAAGTACAATTATGATTTTAGAGCGTGGGAAGTTCACGGTAAGGAGTTGTATTTGTTTCTTGTGTCTATAGCCTTAGGTTTTTTCGCAGCCTTTATACCAGCAATATTAGCCTATGGGACTGATATTCATAAAAATTTGTCGCAGGGTTAGATATATTTAACCACATCTTAACCCCTTTTATGGTGATATTCTTCGCATTTTTGTGTTAGATGAGTATGCAGCAACTATTACTAATAATTATTTTGAGTTTTTCTACCATGCTTTCTGCACAGAGCAGTAAGGATCATTGGAATACTTTGGCTATGGTCAACAAAGAATCTAAGTTCGACGATATGCTAGGTATGGTTGTGCAGACAGCTACTCCTACCCCTATAGCAGAGACATTAAATGGGGAAGAAATAACAATACGAGGATTTATAATTGCATTGGATGCAAAGGCCGAATTGAAACATTTTATGTTTAGCAGGTATCCTCAGAATATGTGCTTCTTTTGTGGTGCTGCAGGTCCAGAATCTGCAATGCAAGTATTTCTAAAGGAAGGTGATACTATAGATTTTACTAAAGATAAGATTGAGATAAAAGGCACATTGAATATACAGAAAGGTGACCCAAGTGGTTTAATCTACACATTATCTAAAGCTGAACTTTTAAATGTAATGAAATGACAAAATCAGTAAGACTCATAATATTTATAATCATTGCAGTCATGTCTTCTTCAGCTATTAATGCTCAAGAAAAACAAAAAAGCGTCTGGAAAACCCTATCTAAGATTACTTACAAGAAACAGTATGATGAGCTGATGGGATTTAAGATAGATGTACCTGTATTTAGTGATCAGGTAAAAGCACTTGAAGGCAAAGAAATAGAAGTTAAAGGCTACATCATACCTGTAGAAGGATATAAGTCACACAAGGAATTTATCTTCTCGGCTTTTCCATATAATATGTGTTTTTTCTGCGGTGGTGCTGGACCTGAGACGGTAATGGAAGTAGAATCTAGAGAGCCTATAGAATATACAGCCGAGCAAGTTGTTCTTACAGGAAAACTCACTCTCAATGATGATGACGTTAACCGATTAATGTACCTCATCACCGATGCTGTCCTATCTAAGGAATAATTCCCTACAAGCGCCTCCATTATTTATCCATAATTTCCTTTGACAGTACTTACAACTCTGTTGTAAGCCGTATTACATATGTAGCAATAGCTTACAATTATTTCCATAGAGGCCCATATGAATTTATTTTAAATATTGTAAATACGGGTAAAATCCATATATCGTACTTTAATATTTGTTGTATAGGGAATTTAAAATCAAAATAATTTGATTTTAAAGAATTTAGTAGATATATTTATATCATTGTTAATTAAAACAATTTATGGAACCACCATATTCGGTTCACGCAGAGACAAGAAGATTCTCTCTGCAAAATTCAAAATTGAAATTATGTGATACTGCTTCGTTATAACAACGGCTGTCCTAAGATGAATATCGAGACGCAACAAGTAAATTGAAACAAAATAATATCGAGGCGATTTCTTTAAATATCATGAAGAATATCACAGAAATCAAATCATTATTAGAGCTTATAAGTCCTTTATAAGCTCTAATTTTTTGTGTCTAATTAAGTTATTCTTTGAGCTTTCTACGTAATATTTTTCCGACGTTAGATTTAGGAAGGTCTTCTCTAAATTCTATAAATTTTGGAATCTTATATCCTGTAAGATTTTCTCTACAATGACTAATAATTGCCTCTTCTTTAAGACTTTGATCTTTCTTTACGATGAATACTTTGACACATTCTCCAGACTTATCGCTTTCTACACCTACGGCAGCTACTTCAAGTACTTCCGGCATTAATCCTATGACGTCTTCTATCTCGTTAGGGTATACATTAAATCCTGATACTAAGATCATATCCTTTTTCCTATCTACAATTTTAAGATACCCATCATCACTGAATTGCCCTATATCACCAGTATTAAGCCACCCATCTGGAGTTAGAGTTTTAGCCGTTTCTTCAGGTCTGTTATAATATCCCTTCATGACTTGTGGTCCTTTGACTTGTATTTCTCCAGATTCTCCAGTAGGAAGAACATTGCCACTGTCATCTACGATTCTGACATCAGTAGAGGACACAGGTATGCCGACTGTACCTACCCTGATACCGCCTTTAGGATTGACAGTTACGATAGGAGAAGTCTCAGTCATTCCATAACCTTCTGATATTTTTGTAGAGGTTACTTCCTCCCATTTATCGGCCACATTCTTCTGTAATGCTGTACCTCCAGCTGATACTAATAATAGTGAACTCAAGTCGGTATTGACAAATGCATGAAAATTTAACAAAGCATTGAACAAGGTATTGACACCAGTCATAGCGGTAATCTTATATCTTTCAAATTCTCTTACAATGGATTTCAAGTCTCTAGGATTAGTGACTAATACTGATAGTGCACCTATATCCATAGTTACAAGACAATTTACTGTAAATGCGAATATATGATACAGCGGAAGTGGAGATAAGAAAACGTTATTTTTACTTTCATTTAGGTAGGGTACTAAGAAGACCTTAGCTTGCAGGCAGTTTGATAATAAATTTTTATTAGTAAGCATCGCTCCTTTACTTACTCCAGTTGTGCCACCAGTATATTGGAGTGCTACAACAGTATCATGATCATTTACAAAATTTGTATCTACCTTAAATTTACTTCCTTGTGCAAGGGCAGCTTTCATAGTCACTGCATTAGGTAGATTATATTTCGGAACCATCCGTTTAATGTTCTTGACCGCAAAATTCACCAATGAACCTTTAATACTTCCGAGCATTTCACCCAGCGAAGTGACAATTACCGTTTTAATCTGTGTCTTAGATAGAATTGACTCAAGATTAGAACAGAAGTTTTCTAGTATAATTATTCCTTTCGCTTCACTATCGTTGAATTGATGTTCCATTTCCCGAGGAGTATATAGCGGGTTTGTATTGACAACGACGAGTCCAGCTTTCAGAATTCCAAATAGAGCAACTGGATACTGTAATATATTGGGCAGCATTATAGCCACTTTATCACCGGCATTAAGCCCTCTGCTTTGCAGATAAGCAGCGAATTGGGTGCTTAGTTTGTCCATTTCCTTAAAAGTAAGTTCCTTCCCCATGCAAGAGAAGGCTGGCTTCTTACTATGTTCCTTGCTCATCTCACTTACATAATCTATTATGTTATTATGTTGTGATACGTCAATGTTAGCAGGAACGCCGCTAGGATATACACTTGCCCAAGGTCTGTCATTACTCATATTATGTGAATTTTCTTCTGAATGGAAAGTTACAATTTTCTGATTAATATATGTTATTGTTATCGGCTTTGTCAGACTCTTATTAAAGGCAGGATTTTAACAATACCCGCGAATAGAGCAAAAGATTGAAAAAAAATGTACTTTTGCGCTCTTTTATTATTTAACCACTGTCTTATGGTAGAAAAATAAGACATACAAATTTTTTTTTAGCTCATGTCAGATGACAATAAAGCCAATGATTCAGAACTCGATAAAAAGGACGAAGTCCAAGAGCATTCCAACGCTGAATCTAAGAATACAAAAACTGAAGACCATTCTCCAGAAAAAGTTGAGATAGAATTAGAAGACGTTAATGCACAATTAGCTTCTACTCCTCATGATGATTTTGACTGGTCAGTAGGTAACAGACACACACTTAACTACGAGCAAGCAGAAATAGACAAGTATCTTCAAGATTATGATCAATCTCTAAGTAGTATCACTGAGAATGAAGTAGTCAAAGGTAAGGTATCATCTATCAGTGATGGTAATGTACTATTAGATCTTAACTATAAGTCAGATGGCCTTGTATCACTTACAGAATTTAGAGATACGCCGGATCTTAAAGTAGGAGACTTCGTAGAAGTTTATATAGAAACTAAAGAAGACCTAAGAGGTCAGCTTATTCTTTCTAGAAAGAAAGCTAAACTTATCAAAGCATGGGAGTCATTAGTAGATTCTCACACTAATGGTACAATCATTAAAGGTCAGATCGTAAGTAAAACTAAAGGTGGACTTATCGCTGACGTTGGTGGTTTGGAGACTTTCTTACCAGGATCACAGATAGATATCAAGCCTATCATAGATTATGATTCTTACGTAGGTAAGATAATGGAACTGAAAGTTGTCAAGATAAATGAAGTAATTAAGAATGCTGTAGTATCTCACAAGGCTCTTATAGAGAGTGACTTAGCAGAACAAAGAGAAACTATTATAGCTGGTCTTGAGAAAGGTCAAGTTCTCGAAGGTATCGTTAAGAATATCACAGACTTCGGAGCGTTTATGGACCTTGGAGGTGTTGATGGTTTATTATATATAACAGATATCTCATGGGGTCGTATTAACCACCCTAACGAAATATTAGAATTAAACCAGAAGCTCAATGTAGTTGTACTTGATTTTGATGATGATAAAAAGAGAATCTCATTAGGACTTAAGCAGTTACAACCACATCCATGGGAAGTACTTGGAGCAGATATCGTTGAAGGATCTACTGTCAAAGGTAAAATTGTCAACATCGAGGATTACGGTGCATTCTTAGAAATAATCCCAGGTGTTGAAGGTCTGATTCACGTTTCAGAAGTGACATGGAGTAATCAGCCAGTTAATGCAAGAGAATACTTCTTCTTAGGTCAAGAATTTGATTCTAAGGTTGTTACAATAGATAGAGAAGATCGCAAGATGTCATTAAGTATTAAACAATTACTTGAAGATCCATGGTTGAAATCTATCGATAATTACGAAGTAAATTCTCAGCACAAAGGAATAGTTAAGAATCTTACACCTTATGGTGTATTCGTAGAGTTACAAGAAGGTATTGGAGGAATGGTTCACATATCAGACCTTTCTTGGACTAAAAGATACTCTCACCCATCAGAATTCACTAAAGTAGGTGAGGAAATCAATATTTCTATATTAGAAGTAGATAAGGATAATAGAAAGCTTTCTTTAGGCCATAAGCAATTAGAAGAGAACCCTTGGGATACCTTCGAGACAGTATTCCCAGTAGGATCTTACCATGATGCGACAGTTGTCAAAAGAGAAGATAGAGGAGCTATTGTACAATTACCATACGGATTGGAAGCATTTGCTCCATATAAGCACATCAAAAAAGAAGATGGCAAATATGCAGAGATAGATGAGTCTATTACTGTCAAAGTAATTGAGTTCAATAGAGATGATAAGCGTATTATCGTATCACATCTTAAGTATCTTGATGATATCAAAAGAGAAGCTGAAGGAGAAGTAAGACAGCAAAAAGAAGAAGATAGAGTCAATACTGTTAAGGCAATAAAAAGGCAGAACGAAAAATCTGATAGAACAACGCTTGGTGATTTAAGTGTATTTTCTGAGATTCAAGTTGCTTTGTCAGAGCAGCCAGCTGCACCAGCAGCAGCGCCTACTTCAGCAGCAGCACCAGCAGAAGATGTGAAAGCTGAGCCAAAAGCAGAAGAAGCAGTGGTAGAAGAAACGCCATCTGCAGAAGAGGCGACACCAGCTGTAGAAGATACTACAGCAGCAACGCCTGAGGTTAAGCCAGATGATCTTAAGAAGATAGAAGGTGTAGGACCTAAGATTTCTCAAATATTAACAGAAGCCGGTATACCGACTTTTGAAGCTTTGTCAAAAGCTGATCCTGATAAGTTGAGAGAAATTCTGGAGAATGCAGGCTCTCGATATAAGATGTTTGACCCTACCACTTGGCCAGAACAGGCTAAACTTGCAGCAGCGGGTGACTGGGATACGCTTAAGAAATTACAAGACGATTTAGACGGAGGAAGAAGATAGATTCTTCTAAATCATGAAATACTAAAAGCCTAAGCAATTAATTTTGCTTGGGCTTTTTCTTTATATCTGTTATTAATGATATAAGTTTACTCAACTTAGATTATACTTTGATGTTTAATCTGAGTATTTAAAACAAAACTTAACTCAATTGAAAAAAGTATCAGTCATTGGTTCTGGGATAGCAGGCCTAAGTGCAGCTATAGATTTAGCATCAAATAACTTTGATGTAACTGTGCATGAGAAAAATGATAAGCCTGGAGGGCGGATTAATTACTTTGAAAAAGATGGCTATCGATTTGATATGGGGCCTAGCTGGTATTGGATGCCAGAAGTTTTTGATAATTTTTATCAAAAGCATGGATATAAAACATCTGACTTCTATGACCTCAAAAGATTAGATCCTTCCTATAAGGTTATATATTCTCATGATAACGCCGTCAATATTCCAGCGGACTTTAATGATTTATTGAATTTATTTGAATCGAAAGAACCAGGAAGCGCTAAAAAGCTCCAGAAATTCATTGATGAGGCAGCCTATAAATATAAAGTAGGTATGAATGAATTCGTTTGGAAGCCTAGCCACTCCATTTTTGAATTTGTAAGTCCTAAAATCATAAAGAGTGCATTCCAATTGCAGCTCTTCAGTTCTATATCTAAGGAAATTAATAATGTTGTAAAAAATCCTGACCTAAGGAAAATTTTGGAGTTCCCCGTACTTTTCTTGGGAGCAACACCAGAAGATACACCTGCTCTGTATAGTTTAATGAATTATGCAGACCTAAAACTAGGCACATGGTATCCAATGGGCGGCATGCACAATATTTCTAAAGCCTTTTATAAAATAGCCTTAGATAAAGGGGTCAAGTTTAACTTTAATGACAGTGTAAAGGGCTTCGATTACCATAAAAAAACTATTATTTCGGTTAATACAGAAAAACAAAAAACACATGCCGATATAATAGTTGCAGCAGCAGATTATCATCATGTAGACCAGCAACTACTTCTACCAGAATTTGCTAATTATTCTAATTCATATTGGGACTCAAGAAAGTTAGCACCTTCAAGCTTATTAATATTTCTTGGAGTCGACAAAAAAATCAAGAATTTATCTCACCATAACTTGTTTTTTGATACAGATTTTAAAAAACATGCATATGAAATCTATAAAGAGCCTAAGTGGCCAACAGATCCTTTGTTTTACGTCTGCGCTCCTTCGTTATCAGATCCGGAAGTAGCTCCAGACGGCAAGGAGAACCTTTTTATACTCATACCCATAGCACCAGATTTAAATGACTCTGACAATAATATTTATGATAATTATTTAAATAGCGTGATTGAACGAATTGAAAAGTTTACAGGTGATAGATTCAAGGACAAAATCGAGTATAAAAAGTATTTTGGTGTAAAGGACTTTAAATCAGTTTATAATTCCTTCAAGGGTAATGCATATGGATTAGCGAATACGCTTTTTCAGACAGCATTCCTGAAACCTTCATTGAAAAATAAAAAATTAACTAACTTGTATTATACAGGTCAGTTAACGACACCGGGTCCAGGGTTGCCACCATCTATTATATCTGGACAAGTTGTAGCTTCTGAAATAACAAAAAACTACAGTTAGACTATGTTAGAGCTTTATACCAACGTTTGTGAAGAGTGCAGCAAATTAATAACAAATAGATACAGTACTTCATTCTCATTAGGGATTAAGTTGTTTGCCAAAGAGCTAAGAAATCCTATATATGCAATATATGGCTTTGTGAGATTTGCCGATGAGATAGTAGATACATTCCATGATCATAATAAGAAAGTACTTTTAGATAGATTTCGAGAAGAGACAAGAGCAGCGATACATGAGAAGATCAGTCTTAACCCAGTATTACATTCATTTCAAAAAGTAGTAAATGAATACAGTATTGATTACAGCCTTATTGATGCTTTCTTAGATTCTATGGAGATGGACTTGGACGACATAACTTATGATGATAAGCTTTACAACAAATACATTTACGGTTCCGCAGAAGTGGTAGGCCTAATGTGTCTAAAAATATTCCTCAATAAAACACCTGAGCGGTATGACCAACTTAAGGAATCTGCTCAAGCTTTAGGTTCAGCATTCCAGAAAATCAATTTCTTAAGAGATATACGAGATGATTATTATAATAAAGGAAGAACTTACTTCCCTGGAGTTAATGTAAAACAATTCAATGATCAAGATAAGATAGAGATAGAAAAGGATATCGCTATCGACTTTGAAAAAGGGCTCACTGGTATAAGGCAGCTTCCAAAAAAAGCAAAATTTGGAGTCTTCATAGCATATGTTTTTTACTATCAATTGTTCCAAAAAATCAAAGGACTTAGCTTTGAGAATATTCTGTCTCAAAGGGTCAGAATTAAAAACCGAAAGAAGGCATATTTGCTTGCAAAATATTCCTTAAAGAATAGGTTGAACATGATATAATTTTTTTTCAAAAAAAGATTCCTAAATAGTTGCAAAACTGGGGTGAGTTAACCTATCTTTGCAATCCCTTAACAAATAGGGGAAAAAGTTAATTGACATGGTATTTTTTAAATAGGTGAGGAAAAGAATTTAATTAAAGTTTTTCTGTAACGGGCCTAAGTGGATCAAAGAACTATAAAATTTATTACTATGGAGAGTTTGATCCTGGCTCAGGATGAACGCTAGCGGGAGGCTTAATACATGCAAGTCGAGGGGTAACATAGAAGCTTGCTTCTGATGACGACCGGCGCACGGGTGAGTAACGCGTACACGACCTACCTTATACTGAGGGATAGCCCCGGGAAACTGGGAGTAATACCTCATAGTAATATTACTTTACGAAATAATATTTAAAGCTCCGGCGGTATAAGATGGGTGTGCGTTAGATTAGCTTGTTGGTAAGGTAACGGCTTACCAAGGCTACGATCTATAGGGGGCGTGAGAGCGTGACCCCCCACACGGGTACTGAGACACGGACCCGACTCCTACGGGAGGCAGCAGTAAGGAATATTGGACAATGGGCGAAAGCCTGATCCAGCCATCCCGCGTGCAGGAAGACGGCCCTATGGGTTGTAAACTGCTTTTATTAGGGAAGAAAATGTTTCATTTATGAGACACTGACGGTACCTAACGAATAAGCACCGGCTAACTCCGTGCCAGCAGCCGCGGTAATACGGAGGATGCGAGCGTTATCCGGAATCACTGGGTTTAAAGGGTGCGTAGGCGGAAAGATAAGTCAGAGGTGAAATCTGGTCGCTTAACGATCAAATTGCCTTTGAAACTGTTTTTCTTGAAATATGATGAGGTTGGCAGAATGTGACATGTAGCGGTGAAATGCATAGATATGTCATAGAATACCAATTGCGAAGGCAGCTGACTGGTCATTATTTGACGCTGAGGCACGAAAGCGTGGGGAGCGAACAGGATTAGATACCCTGGTAGTCCACGCCCTAAACGATGTATACTCGATGTTTGGATTAATTTCTGGGCATCCAAGGGAAACCATTAAGTATACCACCTGGGGAGTACGTCGGCAACGATGAAACTCAAAGGAATTGACGGGGGTCCGCACAAGCGGTGGAGCATGTGGTTTAATTCGATGATACGCGAGGAACCTTACCTAGGCTCGAACGCTA
>CALLAG010000413.1 GCA_938002705.1 uncultured Saprospiraceae bacterium
AATGGATTAGCTGAGGCAAATGCTGAGGTCCTTAAGTCTATAGCTAATATGGATTATACTGCTATCCGAGAACAGCATTGTGCATCGTGGGCAGAGTTGTGGGAGCAATGTGATATAAGAATAGAAGGTGATGTCTCAGCACAGCAAGCTGTAAGGTTTAATATTTTTCATCTCTATCAGACATATGATGGGTCTGATGAGAGATTAAATATAGGTCCTAAGGGATTCACAGGGGAGAAGTATGGTGGTGTTACTTATTGGGATACAGAAGCGTATTGTCTACCATTCTATATGGGGACGACGGGGTCTGATGTAGCTTATAAGTTACTGAAGTACAGGTATGTACAGCTGGATAAGGCTATCGAGAATGCTGAGAAATTAGGTTTCTCTGACGGAGCAGCACTCTATCCTATGGTCACCATGAATGGCGAGGAATGTCATAACGAGTGGGAGATCACATTCGAGGAGATACACCGTAACGGGGCCATAGCATACGCCATATATGATTATACAAGATATACTAATGATAATCAGTACTTAGTCGATTATGGTATAGATGTCTTAGTCGCCATAGCAAGATTCTGGGCACAGCGTGTCAACTGGTCAGAGCAGAAGAAGGCATATGTTATGCTCGGCGTGACTGGGCCTAATGAGTATGAGAATAATGTTAATAACAATTGGTATACTAACTACATTGCGGTATGGTGTCTTAAGTATTGCTTAGAGTCATTAGAATATATTAAGGAGAATCATGCATCTCGTTACGAGTTACTTTTGACGAAAGTCAACTGGAAGGAAGAAGAAAAAACATTGTGGAATCATATCATCAAAGATATGTATTATCCACATGACGAGAACCGAGATATATACTTACAACAAGATGGATTCTTAGATAAGGAATTAATACCTGTAAGTGACTTAAGTCCTACGGAGAGACCTATCAATCAGAAGTGGTCTTGGGATAGAATTCTCAGATCATGCTATATAAAGCAAGCTGACGTATTGCAAGGACTTTACTTCTTTGAAGATCAGTTTAGTCTCGATACTATCAAGCGCAATTTTGATTTCTACGAACCTCTTACGGTGCATGAGTCTTCGCTGTCACCATGTGTACATGCTATACTTGCGAGTAGGATCTCTTATGAGGATAAGGCATATGAGATGTACTTAAGAACAGCAAGACTGGATCTGGATGACTATAATAATGATACTGAAGATGGATTGCATATTACGAGTATGGCAGGTACATGGATGGCTATAGTCAAGGGTTTTGGCGGTATGAAAATGACTGACGATAAGATTTCTTTTGCACCATTTATACCTAAACAATGGACCGCTTACTCATTCAATATTATGTACCGAAACTATAATATAAAAATTACAGTAGATCACGACAAGGTCTCATTCTATAATAATAGCGATGCAGCACTTGAGCTTATTATACATGGTACACCCCATGTCATAGCCAGCCAAGAACATCATATACAATCAACTAACGCATAACATTCAACATATGAAAAAAATACTATTCTTTCTCCTTCTTATAATAGTGTCATGTAAGACAGATAACACTAAGTCTGTATTGACCTCTGATGGGAATCTTGTCTTGCCAGAGTGGGCTAAAAGCGCCAATATGTATGAGGTCAACGTAAGACAATATACGGATAAGGGAACATTCAACGAGTTCAGCAGACACATGCCGCGACTTAAAAAGATGGGCGTAGATATCTTATGGTTGATGCCAATACATCCGATAAGTATGAAAAACCGTAAGGCCAAAGGTGACCTTAATGTAGAAGATATAAAGTCTGCAGAAGAGAGAAAAAAGTACCTTGGCTCTCCTTATTCTGTAGCAGATTATAAAAAGGTCAATCCAGAATTCGGCACTATGGAAGACTTCAAATCTCTGGTCACTAAGGCGCATGAACTCGGTATGAAGGTCATAATAGATTGGGTCCCTAATCATACAGGCTGGGATAATCCATGGATCACAGAACATAAAGAATGGTATACCCAAGACTCATTAGGCAATATCATCGATCCTATAGATTATAATACTGGTAAGTCGTGGGGATGGACAGACGTAGCTGATCTTAATTATGATAATCAAGATATGAGAAAGGAAATGATCAAGTCTATGCAGTTCTGGTTGCAAGAAGCTGATATTGACGGATTCAGAGTAGATGTAGCTCATGGGATACCACAAGATTTCTGGGATCAGATGACTCCGGCATTAGTAGATACTAAGAAGGATATATTCTTACTTGCAGAATCAGAAGTACCCTCTCACCGTAATGACAATACTTATCATGCAACGTACGGGTGGAGCTTCCATCACTTACTTAATGATATCGCTAAGGGAGAGAAAAAAGCAGAGGATATCGATGCATGGTATGCACAAGATACTGTTAAGTTCAATAAGGGGCTCAGCCTCATGTTTACCTCTAATCATGATGAGAACACATGGTCAGGAACTGTATTCGAAAGGATGGGTGATGCTCACAAGGCCATGGCAGCACTGACATTATCATATGAGGGGATGCCATTAGTATATTCTGGTCAGGAGGAACCACTAAGGCATAGATTAGAATTTTTTGAGAAGGATAATATCAATTTCAAAAAACTGGAATACGAGAGTTTCTACAAAAAATTTCTTACGCTTAAGCATAGGAATGAAGCCTTATGGAATGGTCCTCACGGTGGCAAGATAGAGAAGGTTATAGATCACGAACATGTCTATGCATTTAAGAGAGAAAAGAATGGAGATGTATTCATAGGTTTCTTTAATCTATCGGATGAAAGACAACAGTTCAAAATAACAGAAGCTGCGCAGTTAAATCTGACTGACCGTATGTCTAATAGAGAGAAGAACTGGACTAAAGGAATGACTGCTGCTATGAGGCCATGGGAATTCTATATATTCTCAAATGTAAAATAAATAGCCCCGAAAAAATATAATTATGAAGACGAAAAAGAAACTTGACTTTTGGGGGATATGGAATATGAGTTTTGGATTCTTAGGTATCCAGATCGGGTGGGGACTACAGATGGGTAATATGAGTGCCATCTATGAGTACTTAGGTGCAGAACCAGACAAGATACCCATGCTATGGCTTGCCGCTCCACTGACGGGATTACTTATACAACCTATTATAGGTCACTTCTCAGATAATACTTGGTCGCCACGGTATGGTCGCCGTAAGCCTTACTTTTTCGTCGGTGCATTATTCGCTTCTATTACTTTGATGATTATGCCTTTCAGTTCTGCTGTATGGATGGCTGCAGGATTGCTGTGGGTCTTAGATGCATCCATTAATGTGAGTATGGAGCCCTTCAGGGCATTCGTAGGTGATATGTTACCCAAAGAGCAGTACTCTCGTGGTTATACGATGCAGGCCTTCTTTATAGGCTTAGGCGCTGTCATTGCTTCTGCGGCACCTTGGTTCTTTCTGGATGTATTAGGATTCAGTGAGTCATCGAGTGGAGGAGCTGTTCCGGATTATGTCAAGTACAGTTTTATAGTAGGTGCCATAGCCTTCTTCTCAGCAGTGATGGTTACGATAATTAAGACTAAAGAATACCCGCCGGAGTACTTTAGTGATGGCGATGATGACGAGATTAAGATGGGATATTTTGCAGGGTTGAAGCATGCCTTTCTGAATATGCCACATAACTTTAAGCGATTAGCACCTGTACAGTTTTTTACTTGGATGGGCTTGTTTCTCATGTGGTTCTACTTTACTGTGACGATCACAGGTACTGTATTCGGTGCAGATTCTCCTGATCATCCTGAGTACAGTAATGGTGTCGTATGGGGTAATCTTTGTTTTGGATTCTATTCCTTGGTGACATTTATATTTGCGCTTATTATGCCTTCTATATCTGAGAAGATCGGTAAGAAAAACCTACATGCATTATGTCTTGTAGCGGGAGGTATAGGATTACTGTCTGTAGCTGTGATCACTTCTAAGTGGTTATTATTCCTCTCTATGGCTGGTGTCGGTATGGCATGGGCGAGCATCGTCTCTATGCCATATGCACTGATCGCAGAGGATGTGCCGCCGAGAAAGATTGGTATCTACATGGGCTTGTTCAATATGTTCATCGTCATACCTGAGATCATCGCTTCATTAGGATTCGGATGGGTGATGTCATCGGTGTTTGATAATACAAAGTTGTATGGGGTTATGACAGCCGGAGCTATGTTGCTTGTGGCTGCTGTGTTTACTATGGGTGTTAGGGAGGATCGGGTTTTGTGAAAAAAAAGACACAGAAGACTCCAAAGTCAGAAATTGAAAAAGCTTTGGAATTTAGAAAAAGGTATTTAAAAAAATAAATATGAAACTTACCTCAATAGATGATCTAACGGACGAAATTGTAGGCAAAAAAGGAACAGCTGAACGAGACATCTTTGAATATGATCTCAGAATGGATATTATTGGTACTATGATTAAAGATGCTAGGATAAAACAGAAAATGACACAAGGAGATCTTGGGGATCTTTTAGGCGTCCAGAAGGCGCAAATATCTAAACTGGAGAACAATACGAAGGACTTTAGAATAGGTACGATTATAAGAGCATTAGAGGCATTAGGCGCAAAAGTAAAGCTAACTGTAGAGATAGAAAAAAAGGAGCTTGTGGTCTCTTAAAGAAAG
>CALLAG010000414.1 GCA_938002705.1 uncultured Saprospiraceae bacterium
CTGACAAGAGTATAGGGCAGTCTATCAATACAGAATTTGGTAAGAATAGAGTGCAATATCATGATGATTTTAATGATTGGTCTCGATATGAGACGGAGAACTTTGTGACCTACTGGTATGGCAAGTCACGTAATATAGCACAACCAGTCATACAACTATCAGAATTTGATCATGATGAGATACAGAGAACGCTAGAGCATACACTTAGTGACAAGATAGAAATCATCGTCTACATAGATCTTAATGATCTCAAGCAAAGTAACATAGGTCTGGAAGACGCCTTTACTAACAATGGCGGTGTCACACAGATTAAGGGTAATAAGATGTACATCTATTTTGATGGTAATCATCTCAACTTACGTAAGGAGATAAGAAAGGGTATCGCTAATGTATATCTGAATTCTATCCTCTATGGCTCGAGTATACAAGAGATCGTACAGAATGCTTTATTACTTAATCTACCGGATTGGTTTAAGGATGGGCTTGTCGCTTATTCTGGCAGCAGCTGGGATTATGAGATAGATGACGAATTAAGAGATCTCCTTGCTCATAAGCCGAAGTACAAGAAGTTTTCTAAACTCGCTAATGAACACCCCCGTGTCGCTGGTCACAGTATGTGGAATTATATCGCGGAGACTTACGGCTCTACCACTATCGCTAATATTATATATCTCACGAGAATACATCGTAATCTTGACAACAGTTTCTTATTTATAACTGGAGATAATATCGATAATATAGAAAAAGCTTGGTACAGCTACTATACTAATCAATACAGTCTGGAAGAAGGCAAATTCAAAACAACTGAAGATCTCTTACAAGAGAAACTAAAAAATAAGAAAGGCGTTCCTGTTTCGTTTATGAAAATGAATCCTACAGGTACACATCTTGCTTACTGTACACATGATAATGGCAAGGCTAAAATTTTTCTCAAAGAAATAGCAACTGGAAAAGAGAAGCTTATATTTAAAAAAGGATATAAAAATATATTCCAAAAGCCCGACTATAATTATCCTCAGCTCACATGGCATCCTCGCAAGAACGAACTCACCATACTATATGAGCATAGAGATATTACTTATCTCAGAAGATTGCGACTCAGCTCAGAAGAGTATGAGGAGCAATCACTGACTGAAGATTATCAGCGAGTCTATAGCATAGATTATCTTAATGATGATGACTATGTCTTCTCTGCATCTAAGGATGGCTACTCTGACCTATACGTATATCGCTCTGATACCAGAGGGAGCTCGAGACTGACGGAAGATTTCTTTGATGATCTGGATGCATCAGTTATAGATTATGAAGGCGAGAAGTCTATTCTATTCAGATCTAACAGGACTAATCTATCGACAGAAAGGCAGCGATTAGATACTATACTGCCTATAGAACAATTCGACGTATATCTGCTTCAGGGTCTCGGTAAGAAAGACGAACCTGTTATCTCCAAGCTCACTAATACACCTAACTACTCTGAGCAGCAACCCCTAATGATCGCTGACAAAAAACTTCTGTACTTAAGTGATCAATCTGGTATACTTAATGCGTATGTACGGGACTTAGATACTGGCACAGTAACTGGTCTTACTAATCTGGAACGTAATATAATCAACTATGGTGCCTCTGCCGTAGGTGACGAGTGGTTCTTCTCTTATTATGACAAAGGTAATTATAAGATATTCTCTTCCTTCATGGACTTAGAGGCCGTAGATGTCAAGAAGTCCGTCTGGAAGAATAGATTCAGAACCAAAGACGAAGAAGTCCTTATCCCCTATCAGCCTAAAGAAGAAGAGACAATAGAGATCACCCAAGGCAACATGTTCCAGTCAGAATATTCTGACCCTGAGAATTTGATACCATTAGAAGACTACCTCAAGGAGGAAGAAGTGTCTTCTGTATTTGACAAGTATTTTAGTAATTATTTTTCTGGTAGCATCCAAGATGGTAAGCGAGTCATCAAGTACAGCCCTATGCGAGCTACAGTGTCACGTACACAGTTTAGGTTAGCGGACTTTACCACCCGATTAGACAATAGTGTATTATTCGAAGGTCTCGAAAGCTATGCCGGTGATGACAAGGAATTAGATAATGTTCCAGCCGGCATATTATTCAAAGGTGTCGTTAAGGATCTCTTTGAAGATTATGAGATACAGATAGGCTTGCGACTCCCGACTAACTTCCGAGGATATGAGTACTTCGCTACTTTTGATAATAACAAAAACTTTATAGATCAGCGATTTGCTTTCTACCGTAGGGCTGAGAATAATATCATCGATCCTAATTCATTTCCATTATCCAGAGATAAGCGACATACTTTCTTAGGTCTGTACAGAGCTAAGTATCCTTTCGATGTTTATAATTCTCTAAGACTTACCGGGTCTTTAAGGTTTGACAAGTATTTTAGATTATTGACAGATGCGGCAGCATATAATGAACCACTTATCAATGAGAAAAGGCTCAGCCTTAGAGCAGAGTATGTGTTTGATAATAGTTTTGATGTAAGTATCAATATTAAGAATGGTTCTCGTATGAAGTTCTACGCAGAGATCATTAATCTATTCAATCTTGAGTTTACAGGTGGTACTAATATTGATCTATCTAAGGGCTACACGGGTGTATTTGGATTTGATGCCAGACACTATATACCTATATTCAAAGATGCCGTTCTCGCCTTGAGAGGAACAGGAGCGACATCTCTTGGGACTAATAGAATCGTCTACTACTTAGGTGGTATGGAGAACTGGCTGCTTAACAGTTATGATCAGAGTATCCCGGTACCTCAGTCTGATGCTTTTTCTTATAAGGTCTTAGCACCACACCTGCGTGGATTTCAGAATAATGCTCGTAATGGTAACTCCTACCTTCTTACTAATACTGAGTTAAGGGTGCCGATCTTCAGGTTTTTAGGCATGCGTAATAACGGCTTAGCATTCTTTAAGAACTTTCAGGTCACAGGATTCTTTGACGCTGGTCTCGCCTGGTATGGTGCAGATCCTAATGACACAGAGAATCTACTTAACAATATACAGATACAAAACCCTACAGACAATCCAGTCATACAGATCAATGCCAGATACTTCAGAGACCCTCTCGTTATGGGATATGGTATCGGTGCCAGAAGTACACTATTAGGCTATTATGTCAAGTTTGATTATGCATGGGGCATAGAGACCAGACAAGTACAAGAGCCGAGAATGTACCTTAGTTTGGGAATGGATTTTTGATAATCCAGTTCATTAGAAAAATTCTTTATACTTTCAGAGAGCAGTTCTGGTTGTGACATAATCAGAATATCCCTATTGTTGACCTTTTAACCCATTGTTATGTATATCAGAATATTATACCTATTCCTTGTCATTACAATCTTATTCTCTTGTCAGAGTGACACAACAAAAGATACATCATCAGACGTACTTTCAGAAATAAGTATCAGATTAGAAAAGGAACCTGGGCAGATACATCCGATATTTTCTCCCACAAGCATAGGTAGGAAAGTATCACAATCTATATTCTTGCCTCTCGCAGATTTTCATCCAGAAACATTAAACCTACACCCGATACTTATCAAGAAAATACCTACCGGATACGAACATGTACTTGATGATGGAAGAAAGACGATCGCTTACGACATAGAATTTAAAGAAGATGCTCAGTGGTCTGATGGTCATCCCGTCACCGCTGCAGATTATATTTTCACTATTAATATGGTCAATCACCCTTTATCAAAAGCGATACGATGGCAACAAGCTATGGCAAACATCTATGACATTAAAGCTGACCAAAGCAACAATAAAAAATTCACCGTCTATTGTAATCCAGACTACATGCTAAGTCTGGAAATAGCTATTACAGGTGCAATAATGCCTAAGCATATCTACGATAGTGAGTCCATATTAGACGTAGCAGATACGACCCAGACGGCTCTTATGGATAGGATATCTGAATCTGCTAATGAAAGAAAAGAAATCGTACAAGTAGGACC
>CALLAG010000415.1 GCA_938002705.1 uncultured Saprospiraceae bacterium
GACTGATCATAGGTAATATAATTCCAGAACCAGTTCCATACGACGATGACCTTATTTCTGAAGCCGATAAGTGATACGAGATGTACGAATAACCACATCACCCATGCCATAAATCCTGCGGTACTGAACTTGACAAGATCAGCGACGGCTTTATTTCTTCCTATGGTCGCCATAGATCCGAAGTCTTTATACTTGAATGGTTTTATTATATCTGCACTTAAATTTTTGGCGAGATTAATGCCTTGTTGGATTGCGACTTGAGCAACTTGAGGGTGACCTCGCGGATAATCATCAGAAACCATACTTGCGATGTCACCTATGGCATAGACGTCGTCCACTCCAATTATCTGGTTATACTCATCGACGTTATATCTCTGTCCTCGCTCAGTAGAATATTGATCTAATCCTCGTATGAGATTACCAGTAATTCCAGCAGCCCATATAACCTTACGAGCATGTATCGTCTCCCCGTCATGTGTCTTCACTATATTATCTTTGAATGATACAACTCTTTTATTCAATCCTACCTTGACACCCATCTTAGTGAGATAGTCTAAGGATTTTTCCTGTGCCTTCTCAGACATTCCCATCAGTAATGACGGACCGCCTTGTAGTAAATGTATATCAACTTCTTGTTCGTCGAGCTCTATGTAGTCTTTAGGTAAGATGTACTTTTTCATCTCAGATAGTGATCCTGCCAGCTCGACACCTGTAGCACCACCGCCTACGATGACGATATCTATATAGCCTTGCCTCTTCTCATAATCAGGTTCTGTCAGTGACATCTCAAGATCAGTCAGTATCGCATTACGAAGCGTCAAGGCATCGTCTAGTGACTTCATAGGATAGGTGTCCGCCTCGAGATTCTTATCTCCAAAATAATTAGTCGTTGCTCCTGTTGCGATGACAAGTTTATCATAGTAGATACTGCCCAGAGATGTCTCTATCGTTTTCTCGGCTGACCTAACTTCATTTACCTCCGTGATACGTATATGGACGTCCTTACGCTTCTGGAATATCTTTCTTAATGGGAATATTATAGAACTGGGCTCCAATCCTGCCATAGCCACCTGATAGAGCAATGGCTGAAACTGATGATAATTATTCTTATCTAATAATACTACCTGAAAACGCTTCTTAGATAGCCGCTTAGCTAAGTTGATACCAGCAAATCCAGCACCTATGATGACAATTCTGGGGTATGGACTATCAGGAATATTGAGCATAATATTTATATTATAGTGTACTATAAATTTAAGACTATTAGACGGACTTAACTACTTAAACCTGGATTATGCTATTAAAAATCAATCGTCTGTTTTGCGATAGATTTTCTATCGCATAATATGGGTTAAACTTAGACATTTTCAGACATTGAATAAGATTCACCAACAACGATTCCTGTACTTATATGTTAATAGTTATGAAAGAGACATACATCATATGAAATACATCAAAAAACACCTTGCTATGCTTCCTATCCTACTGCTACTTATAAGCTGTAATAACATAGAAAGCCAATCAATAAAAGAAGCTAATCACACCGCCGATCAGTTTAATAATTACTGGTATGATGGCAATGCTGAGATAACACGATATGAACTCAAGCAATCGAGATACGGAGAGATCCATGAGGGTGACGCAGTATTGATCTTTGTCACAGAAGAATTCAGAACAGATAAGCAAGTCAAATATGAAGGTGGAAATAGGAAGAATGTCGTCCCTATACTGAAGCTGAATATGACTAAGAAATTCCTCACAGGACTCTATCCTTATTCTATCATGTCATCGATATTTACACCTATAGACATTAATAAAAAAACCATAAAAGTCAGCACCACATCTCAAGAATGGTGTGGGCATACTTTCTCACAGCTCAATCGGGATGGAGGCGATTATAGTTCTCAGGTATTCTCTTACTTCCAGAATGAAGGAGATGAAAAAGCTAAAATAAAGGATGCACTTACAGAAGATGGGCTATGGACTACAGTCAGACTAAATCCTAATTCATTACCCAAAGGAGATATTAATATTATACCCAGTACACAATTTCTCAGATTAAAACACCTTCCTACTCAAAAAGAAAAAGCGACTGCCACAATAATAGCTCATCAAGATGAGACATTATCAGACAAGTTATTGTCTCAATATATATTAGAATACAGCAACATCGATAGAGTCTTAGAGATTACTTACGAGTCTGTATTTCCTTATCAGATAGTCGCATGGAAAGAGAAATCCAAATCAGGTAGAATACCTTCTACTACTGCTGTCAGATCACATCAGATCAAGAGTGCATACTGGGGTCAGAATGGCAACGGTGATAGAAGTATTAGGAGTCAATTGGGATTAAAATGAAAACTCGATTAACATAGGATTTTAAGGAATCTGAGAAGCTTCCAAGAAGAACAAAATTTGTTTTTTTCGGCTATGTAAAGGAGCGAGTTAATTTAAAGATTATAACGCTATGTACCCCCTTATAGTCGGCAGACCTGCCTAACGGCAGGCAGGCATGACCATTGTTCACTACGTTATAAAAAGTAGATTTGTCTATGATGGCAAAAGCCGGTAATAAACTAAAATTTATTGTCCTTAGTTTAATATGATTACTTACCCCATATTCTTTCTACAGCTTGTATGCTGCCAGAAACCTTAGTTCCACTCCCCTTACCATTAATAATCGTTAACTGATCAAAAGGCTGAGAAGGAAAAAATATCTCCGTAAATACATTAAGCCCATCATCGATAAATATCTCTATAGATGAATGGTCTAAATAGGCCACAACATTAATCTTATCTGCATTCTGAATTCTTTGGACCTTGGAGATACTCGGAAAGTCAGCAGAGAACGATACGTCACCACTCTGTCTTCTGTCTAACGAGAATACGTTATTCTTAGGATTATAGGCGAAGTATATATGCTCGTTCTTATCATTAGATATTCTGAAACCTATGGATTCTTCTACAGGCTTATCGAATTGTAATTCTATTTTGGCTAAGCCATTATCTAAATCATTTACAGCTTTTAAGTCTATTGCTTTCTTATCACCGGCAACTATACTTTTAAGTTCTTTTACAGGATTCATTTTTAGTCTTGGTATGCCATCAATATGGACTATATCTAATACTGTGGGTAATGTCATAGCACTACGCCACTTCTCAGTAGGAACCACTTGAGCATAGGCCCAATTGCTTAGCCAACCTATAAAGATTCTTCGTCCATCAGGGACATTGGACCACGTCACACCTGCATAGTTGTCCCTTCCTGCATCTAACCATACAGACCCTGACTGTTCTTCGTTAGCGATCTCATCAGCGAAGGTGATCTCATCTACCATGATATATCCCCACTCGCCACTGTGCTTATCTATTATTTTGAGCTGTGCTTCCTTACCTTTGTAAGCAGATACATTCCAGCCTCTCCACTTTAATTCTTCCTCACCATGACCGTCGACTTCTCTTACATACTTACCATCTATGACTAATGCCATACAGGTTCTACCCCGATGATTACCACCGCCTATTTTAAAATTTATAAACGGCTTCTCTATCTTGAATGACTTAGAAGTTATTACACCTACTTCTTCTACACCTGTAGCTATAGAACTGGCATGATGATCCGCTGGAGAACTATGGTTAAATGCCTCTCCTTCTAACTCCCAATTCTGATAACCATTAGTGAAATCTTCGAAGATTATTCCTTGAGGAGTACTCGCAGGAATTGGCTTAAGCAGCTTCATAAACTGATCATCAACTTTAAATTTCTTTCCATCAAAATCACCTATAAAGTATTGCACCCCAGAGCCGCCGTTGGGGTTACCGGGATTCATATTCTGGATTATCACCCATCTCTCATTGCCTTTATCATCTGTAATAGGAAATAGATCAGGGCATTCCCATACACCTTCATGACTTCCTAAGTCTGTACCAAATTTACTGAGTAGCTCCCAAGACTTTAGGTCAGGGCTACCATAAAATGCCAGATCATATAGGGTCGCCAATGCCATCACCCATTGCTCAGATGCGTCATGCCATATGACCTTAGGATCTCGGAAGTCTCTTATCCCTGGATTGGGTAATACAGGATTCCCTTCATACATCGTCCATGTTCTTCCTTTGTCATTACTATATGCGATACTTTGATATTGGAACTTATCAGACCCCGTCATCTCTACCTTCTGACTATGATGAGAGAATATGGCTACTAATGGGCCTTCGCCACCCATACCCAGACCTGATGTGTTATCCTTATCATATACGGCACTACCTGAGAATATCCACCCAAGACTATCAGGATATAGCGCAATGGGAAGATGCTCCCAGTGGACTAAATCCTCACTTATAGCATGTCCCCAATGCATAGGACCCCATACTGTAGAGTCAGGATAATACTGATAGAACAGATGATATTCGCCATCAAGGTAGACCATGCCATTAGGATCATTCATCCAGTTAGCTTCTGGGCTAAAATGATATTGTGGCCTGTGCATTTCTTTATAGTAATCTGAAGTGTCTGCTATGCTCTCGACATGCTTATTCTCTTGGCATGAGATGAGAGTTACTACAACTGAGAAGAGGATTAATAGACGCATATTATTCTTATTATAGATGAGTTCTCTTAAGCACTGATTAGATATTTCTCCTTGAGAGAAGTAAAATTATAACTCGGAATGGCTCCGTTCTGAGTGGCTACATAGGCTCCCAATACGCCTCCGTCTTGCAGACACTCCTTGATCGGTTTCTTATCCAAGTAAGCAGATATAAAAGCTGCTAAGAATGCATCACCACTGCCTACAGTATCTATAGCTTTGACCTCTATACCCGGTATCTCGTGATGCTCATGTGTTGTTATCACCTCTGCACCTTCAGCACCTTTAGTCGTTATTATTAATTCAAGATTGTATTTAGATATAAGAAACTTACATAATCCGTCATCCGATTGATTATATAATTCGCAGAGTACCTTTTTCTCTTCGAGGTTCATCTTGAGCAACTGACTCTCAGACAGTAACATATCGAGTAGCTCATAAGAATAATAGTCCTGTCGCAGATTGAGATCTAATAAATTACGCTTACATAATTTCAACAGACTCATTAAGCTCTCTCTACTTACATCTCCCCTTGCTGCGAGTGTTCCGAACAAGAATACATCTGCCTCAGCAACCTTCGCTTTTGCATCCTCAGTAACAACGATATTATCCCATGCTGCTGGCTCGTTAATAGAGTAACTTGGTAGCCCTTTATCGTCGAGTACAATATCTACCGTGCCCGTAGGATAATCAGAACTTATATCTACATAGCTGGTATTGACGCCAAGGCCCTTGATTTTTGCCTCTATAAGCTGGCCTATAAAATCATTACCTATCGCTGATATGATAGCCGTCTTACAGCCTAACTGTGAGGCATGTGCTGCGACATTCAGTGGTGCACCACCTAACTTCTTACGATCGGGATAGACATCCATTAATATCTCTCCAAAGCAGACGATATGGTTAATCTTGGTATTCTTCATTTCTTTATTTTTTTCTATCTCACTAATTCTAATTCTAACTCTTCCAGTGTCTTACCCTTCGTCTCCGGCATCATAAATAAAACGAATAGTAGTTGCAAGACCATGAACCCTGCAAAGAAAGCAAATATCGGCCATGGATTGTCTTTAAATATACCATTATTGGCATCTAAGAAAAACGGTGTTATCAATGTAATAATGGCAGCAAATACCCAATGTGTACCTGAACCAAAAGACTGCCCATATGCTCTTACGCTATTAGGGAATATTTCTGATATAAATACCCATATCACAGCACCTTGTCCTATGGCATGTGATGCTATAAATATTAAAATAAATGTCAATAAGAACACTGATCCTGCTCCTGAGAAAAATGCATAAGCCACCATACTCAAACTAATTATGTAGCCAATAGACCCCCATAACATCAATGTCTTACGACCTACTCTATCGATAAGGTACATACCGAGCATGGTAAAAACCAGATTGACAACGCCTATGGAAATGGAGCTACCTAAAGACTCCTTACCTGCTAATCCTGCTCGCTCAAGAATCTCTGGTGCATAATAAAGCACAAAATTGATACCCGAAAGCTGATTAAAAAATGCGAGTAAGAAAGCAAGTGTTATAGGCCACGAGTACTTAGAATTAAAGAAGCTTACATTTTTGATTGTTGAATTTTGATTAGCATTCATCTCATTGATTGCTGTATCTATATCATCTATACCTAACTGTGATAAGACGCCTCTTGCTGATTGTTCGTCATTCTTATTGATCATCAGCCATCTCGGGCTCTCTGGTATTCTTAGAACCATGATACAATATATTAGTGCAGGTATCGCTTCCACACCGAGCATATATCTCCAGTCATCAGGACCTCCTACCCCTTTGAGTAAGTAGTTACTGAAGAATGCGATAAAGATTCCGAATACGATCATAAACTGATATCGAGCGACCACACCACCACGCTTACTTGCTGATGATATCTCTGATAGGTAAGTCGGTACCGCAACTGAAGATGCGCCTACTCCTAATCCTCCTATAAATCGAGATAATGAAAACGTATAAGGATCAGGTGCAAAGGCTGAACCTAATGCTGATACAGCATATAATACGCCTATCCAAAAAAGAGTCTTTTTACGACCAAATCTGTTAGTCGGTAAGCCCCCTAATAATGCTCCGATAACTGTGCCCCATAAGGCCATAGACATAATGAAAGTGCCATGAAAGAGTGGCGATAGGTCCCATAATTCCTTAATCGGTAGATTAGCTCCTGATATGACTACTGTGTCAAAACCGAATAGAAAACCAGCTAATGCGGCTATT